>NZ_CAJGBM010000003.1:0-130406 GCF_904426495.1 Pseudomonas sp. OF001
CGCCGCCTTCGGTGGCTACAAGAAGTCCGGCGTGGGCCGCGAGACCCACAAGATGATGCTCGACCACTACCAGCAGACCAAGAACCTGCTGGTCAGCTACGACATCAAGCCGCTGGGCTTCTTCTGATCTGCCATAAATGATTCCATCCACATGACGCCACCCCTGTCTCGGCAGGGGTGGCGGGGAAAGGGGCCTTGCGCATGTCCACTCAACAATCCCACATCGTTTCCCACGCCCAGGGCGTGGAAACCGAAAGCGTCGATGCCGACTACTTCGCCCACCGCCAGCTCAAGCAGGGCGCGGCCGGCTGGGTGCTGCTGGTCGGCCTCGGCGTCGCCTACGTGATCTCCGGCGACTACGCCGGCTGGAACTTCGGTCTGGCCCAGGGCGGCTGGGGCGGCATGTTCGTCGCCACCCTGCTGATGGCCACCATGTACCTGTGCAAGTGCTTCTCGCTGGCCGAGCTGTCGTCGATGATCCCCACCGCCGGCGGCGGCTACGGCTTCACCCGCACCGCCTTCGGCCCCTGGGGCGGCTTCCTCACCGGCACGGCGATCCTCATCGAGTACGCCATCGCCCCGGCGGCCATCGCCTGCTTCATCGGCGCCTACTGCGAGTCGCTGTTCGGCGTCGGCGGCTGGATGGTCTACCTGGCCTTCTACGTGGTGTTCATCGGCATCCATGTGCTCGGTGCCGGCGAGGCGCTCAAGCTGATGTTCGCCATCACCGCGGTGGCGGCCATCGCCCTCGGCGTGTTCATCGTGGCGATGGTGCCGCACTTCGAGGCGGCCAACCTGTTCGACATCCCGGTCGGCGAGGCCGCCGGCGCCAGCGCCTTCCTGCCGTTCGGCTACGTCGGCATCTGGGCGGCGATTCCCTACGCCATGTGGTTCTTCCTCGCCGTCGAGGGCGTGCCGCTGGCCGCCGAGGAAACCAAGAATCCCAAGCGCGACCTGCCGCGCGGGCTGATCGGCGCCATGCTGGTGCTGCTCACCTTCGCCGGGCTGATCCTGCTGGTCGGCCCCGGTGCCGCCGGCGCCAAGGCGCTGATGGGTTCCGGCAACCCGCTGGTCGAGGCGCTGGAGGCGGCCTACCAGGGTTCGACCTGGATGAGCCAGTTCGTCAACCTGGTCGGCCTGGCCGGGCTGATCGCCAGCTTCTTCTCGATCATCTACGCCTATTCGCGGCAGATCTTCGCCCTGTCGCGCGCCGGCTACCTGCCGCGCAGCCTCTCGGTGACCAACCGCAACAAGGCGCCGGTGGCCGCGCTGGTGGTGCCGGGGATCATCGGCTTCGGCCTGTCGCTGACCGGCCAGGGCGACCTGCTGATCCTGGTGGCGGTGTTCGGCGCGACCCTGTCCTACGTGCTGATGATGGCCGCGCACATCACCCTGCGCCTGCGTCGTCCGGAGATGCCGCGCCCGTACCGCACGCCCGGCGGCATCGTCACCTCGGCGGTGGCCCTGCTGCTGGCGGCGGTGGCGCTGGTCGCCGGTTTCCTGGTCGACCCGCGGGTGGTGATCGGCGCCGCGGCGATCTATGCCTTGTTCATCGCCTACTTCGCCCTGTACAGCCGCCACCACCTGGTGTCCGGCACGCCGGAGGAAGAATTCGCGGCGATCCAGGCCGCCGAGAAAGCCCTGCGCTAACGCTTGAAGGAGACGGCGGCCGCCAGCCGGCGGTCGCCGCGAGGAGAACCAACAGATGGCTCAATTCGTCCACACCGTCGGCGGCCAGACCTGGCGCTTCGACAGCCTGCGCGAGCTGATGGCCAAGGCCACCCCGGCACGTTCCGGCGACTACCTGGCCGGCGTCGCCGCGAGCAGCGCCGCCGAGCGGGTGGCCGCGCAGATGGCGCTGGCCGAGGTGCCGCTCAAGCACTTCCTGATCGAGGCGCTGATCCCCTACGAGGCCGACGAGGTCACCCGGCTGATCATCGACACGCACGACGTGATCGCCTTCGCGCCGGTCAGCCACCTGACCGTCGGCGGCCTGCGCGACTGGCTGCTCGGCGAGCAAGCCGACGAGGCCGCGCTGGCCGCGCTGGCGCCGGGGCTGACCCCGGAGATGGCCGCCGCGGTGTCGAAGATCATGCGCGTGCAGGACCTGATCCTGGTGGCGCAGAAGATCCGCGTGGTCACCCGCTTTCGCAACACCCTGGGCCTGCGCGGGCGGATGTCCACCCGCCTGCAGCCCAACCACCCGACCGACGATCCGGCCGGCATCGCCGCCAGCACCCTCGACGGCCTGCTCTACGGCAACGGCGACGCGATGATCGGCATCAACCCGGCCACCGACAGCATGGGTTCGATCTGCACCCTGCTGGAGATGCTCGACGCGGTGATCCAGCGCTACGAGATCCCCACCCAGTCCTGCGTGCTGACCCATGTCACCAGCTCGATCGCCGCCATCGAGCGCGGTGCGCCGCTCGACCTGGTGTTCCAGTCGATCGCCGGCACCGAGGCGGCCAACGCCAGTTTCGGCATCAACCTGAAGGTGCTGCAGGAGGGCTACGAGGCTGGCCTCAGCCTCAAGCGCGGCACCCTCGGCAGCAACCTGATGTACTTCGAGACCGGCCAGGGCAGCGCGCTGTCGGCCAACGCCCACCACGGCGTCGACCAGCAGACCTGCGAGACCCGCGCCTACGCGGTGGCGCGCCACTTCAAGCCGTTCCTGGTCAACACCGTGGTCGGCTTCATCGGCCCCGAATACCTGTACAACGGCAAGCAGATCATCCGCGCCGGCCTCGAGGACCACTTCTGCGGCAAGCTGCTCGGCGTGCCGATGGGCTGCGACATCTGCTACACCAACCATGCCGAGGCCGACCAGGACGACATGGACATGCTGCTGACCCTGCTCGGCGCGGCGGGGATCAACTTCATCATGGGCATCCCCGGCTCCGACGACGTGATGCTCAACTACCAGACCACCTCGTTCCACGACGCGCTCTACGCCCGCCAGGTGCTCGGCCTGCGCGCCGCGCCGGAGTTCGAGGAGTGGCTGGCGCGCATGGGCATCCTGCACCAGCAGGGCGGCCGCGTACGCCTGGGCGACGAGCTGCCGCCGGCGTTTCGCCAGGCGCTGGCGCAGCTCGGTCCCTGACCGTTCCATGCCCGTAGGGGCGAATTCATTCGCCATGCCACCCGTCAAGGCGAATAAATTCGCCCCTACAGGTGGACTACCCAATACAACGGCACCCGGAGGTTTCCGATGCCCGAAAAATCCCCCGCCACCGAAAACCCCTGGCAGCAGCTGCGTGGCCTGACCCCGGCGCGCATCGCCCTCGGCCGCGCCGGCACCAGCCTGCCGACTGCCGCGCAGCTGGACTTCCAGTTCGCCCACGCCCAGGCGCGCGACGCCGTGCATACCCCGCTCGACGTCGCGGCGCTGGGCGAATCGCTCGGCTCGCTCGGTCTCGACTGCCTGCACCTGCGCAGCGCCGCCAGGGACCGCGACACCTACCTGCAGCGCCCCGACCTCGGTCGGCGCCTGCACGCCGACTCCGCGCAGCTCCTGCGCGAGCACGCCGCCACGCATGGCGGCGGCTGCGATCTGGCCATCGTCATCGCCGACGGCCTGTCCGCGCTGGCAGTGCAGCGCCACAGCCTGCCATTCCTCGACCGCCTGCTCGAGCAGGTGCACGCCGAGGGCTGGACGCTGGCGCCGGTGTGCCTGGTCGAGCAGGGGCGGGTGGCGGTGGCCGACGAGGTCGGCGAGCTGCTCGGCGCGCGGATGACGGTGATCCTGATCGGCGAGCGCCCGGGGCTCAGCTCGCCGGACAGCCTCGGCCTGTACTTCACCTACGGGCCGAAGATCGGCCTCACCGATGCCTACCGCAACTGCATCTCCAACGTGCGCCTGGAGGGCCTCAGCTACGGCATGGCCGCCTTCCGCCTGCTGTACCTGATGCGCGAGGCCTGCCGCCGCCAGCTCTCCGGCGTCGATCTCAAGGACGAGGCCGAGGTGCCGAGCCTGGACGGCGGCGGCCGGGGCAACTTCCTGCTGCAAGGCGGGCGCTGAGGTTCCGGGTGCGGCGCCTTGTCGCATTCGCCGGTTTCGCCGAGCTCCGGATAATCGCGCGCCGCCAGCGCGCTGCGACTGGCCCGCCGGGCTATTCTGGAACTCATGAAACTCTCGCCGACCGACCGCATGCTGACCGCCTGGGTGCTGTACTGCAGCCTCCTGCTGGGCGTGTTCGCCTGCAGCCTGGGCCACGGGCAGATGGCCGGCCTCAAGCTCAACGGTCTCGGCGGCGCCTTCTGTTCGCTGCAGGACAATGCCGGCCCGACGCTGGACAGCGGTTTCAGCGACCCCGCGCCCGGCGACGCGCTCGGCGTCTTCGGCTGCTCCTGCTGCAGCTCCTTCGTCCTCGTCGTACTGCCCCTGCTGTTCGCCCTCGGCCAGTGGCTGCGGCCGCAGCGCCACTGGCTGCGCCCGGCGAGCCGCGACGAACGACCCGCACCCCGTCACACCTGGCCCCCGGCCAATCCCCGCGCGCCCTGATCTCCGCGCACAGACGCCACCGTTTCCCCTGCGGACCAGCCTCGGGCGGACCAGCCTCGGGCTGAGCCGCGGCGGGCCTGTGCGCCGTCTGTGCCGCCGCCCTGCAAGTCCTTGCCCAGCTTGACCGCCTTGCCCCGGCCGGGGAGTGCCGGCGCGCGGATGATCCGCCGCCCGCTCGCCGGGGAAGGCCACGCAAGTCCATGGAACCAGAAGAACAAGCATCAGGAGATCGCCATGCGCCATTATCCCATTCCGAGTCTGCTCGCCCTCGCCATTGCACTGGCCTCGACCGCCCATGCCGAGGAAACCCGGCCCGAGGAAGTCGAGCTGCAGCCCATCGTCATCAGCAAGGGCCGGAAGACCGACCCGACCGCGCCCACGCTGACGGAAAAGCGCGTCGAGTTCGCGCAGATTCCCGGCGGCGCCACGGTCGTCGACGCCGAGACCTACAAGAGCGGGCGCAGCAGCACCCTGCAGGACGCCCTGGGCCTGGCCCCCGGGGTGTTCGTCCAGCCGCGCTTCGGCGCCGAGGAGGCGCGCCTGTCGATCCGCGGCTCCGGCCTGCAGCGCACCTTCCATGGCCGCGGCCTGCTGCTGATGCAGGACGGCGCGCCGGTCAATCTGGCCGACGGCAGCTTCGACTTCCAGACCATCGAGCCGCTGGCCACCGACCACATCGAGGTGCTGCGCGGCGCCAACGCCTGGCGCTACGGTGCGGCCAACCTCGGCGGCGCGATCAACTTCGTCGCCCCCACCGGGCAGACGGCCGCGCCGCTCGACCTGCGCGTCGAGGGTGGCAGCTTCGGCTATCGCCGGCTGTTCGGCGCCGTGGCCGAGGACTTCGGCGATGCCGACGCCTACCTGAGCGTCAACGACTACGCCCAGGACGGCTTCCGCGACCACGCCCGCCAGGACAACCGGCGCTACTTCGCCAACCTCGGCGGGCAGATCAGCGAGCGCCTGGCCACCCGCTTCTACCTGACCCATGTGGAAACCGACTCGGAGCTGCCCGGCAGCCTGACCAGGGCGCAGATGCGCCGCAATCCGGAGCAGGCCGCGGCGGGCAACATCAGCGGCGACCAGCGTCGTGACTTCACCCTCGACCGGATCGGCAACATCAGCACCTTGCAGCTGGGCAACGGCCACCGTCTGGAGCTGGCCAGCTACTACAGCGAGAAGTCGCTGCTGCACCCGATCTTCCAGGTGCTGGATATCGATAGCGAGGACTACGGTCTGCGCCTGAGCCACAAGTGGGCGAGCGGCGACGGCTGGCGCTGGATCGGCGGCATCGAGGCCAGCCACGGGCGCAACCGGGACTCGCGCTACCTCAACGTCGGCGGCCACAAGGGCAGCAAGGTCAACGAACTGCAGCAGACCGCGCGCAACCTGAACGCCTTCGCCGAGCTGGAGGTGCCGCTGGCCGAGCGCTGGGCGCTGATCGGCGGGGTCGCCTGGCTGCACCAGCAGCGCGAGGTGGACGACCGCCTGGTCGCCGCGCGCGACGAGTCGTTTGATGCCACCTACGTCGGCCGCATCGCTCGCCTCGGCCTGCGCCACGACCTGAGTGCGGATGTGCAGCTGTTCACCAACCTCAGCCAGAGCTACGAGCCGCCGACCTTCAGCGAGCTGACCGGCGGCCAGGTGGTGACCCACAACGACGCGCAGCGCGCCAACACCTGGGAAGCCGGCCTGCGCTGGGCGCGCGGCGACCTCGACCTGGACCTGGCGGTCTACCGCAGCGAGATCCGCGACGAGCTGCTGGCGCTCAACGACGGCAACGGCCAGCCGCTGGGCACGGTCAACGCCGAGCGCACCATCCACCAGGGCATCGAGCTGGGCGGCGCCTGGACGCTCGGCGAGTTCGTCCTGCGCGGCCAGTACCTGTTCAACGACTTCCGCTTCGACGACGACGCCGTCTACGGCGACAACCGCCTGGCCGGCGCGCCGCGCCAGTTCGTCAAGGGCGAGGCGCTGTGGCAGCAGGGCGGCTGGTACGCCGGGCCGACCTTCGAGTGGGTGCCGACGCACTACAACGTCGACCAGGCAGAAAGCCTGTACGCCGACAGCTACGCGATCTGGGGCCTGAAGGGCGGCTACCGGGCGGGCGAGGGCTGGGGCTTCTTCGTCGAGGGCCGCAACCTCTCCGACAAGACCTATGCCGCCACCACCGGGGTGATCGCCGACGCCCGTGGCCAGGACAGCGCGCAGTTCCTCCCCGGCGACGGCCGCAGCCTGTACGTCGGCCTGGAGTGGCGGCTGTGACCGCCGCGCAGGGGATCGGCCGCAGGCTGCGGCCGAGCTGGCGCCAGCGCGTGCTACGGCTCTTGCCGTGGCACCGGCGCCTGGCGCTGCTGGCCTGTCTCGGTGTGCTCGGCTGGGCCGCCAGTGGCGTGCTGCACCCGCTGATGAGCAACCTGCAGCCGCGCCCGGCGGTGTTCCTACCGCCGGCAGACCTGTTGCCGCTGCAGGGGCTGCAGGCACCGGCCACGGTGCTCGGCGCGGCGGGCCTCGGCGAAGTGCAGGCCCTGCGCCTGCTGGTGCTGGATGGCGAACCCTACTATCAGGCGCGCCTGCCCGGCGCCGCCGAGCCGCGCTACTGGCACGCGCGCAGCGGGGCGCCGGCCGATCTGCTGGCCCGCCATGCCGAGCGCCTGGCGCAGCACTATCTGGGGACGACCGAGCCGCTGCGCTATGCCGGCAGCCTGAGCGGGTTCGACGGCGAGTACGCCTTCGTCAACCGCCTGCTGCCGGTGGCGCGGGTGGATACGGCGCGCGAGGATGGCCTGCGTCTGTATCTGGATCTCTACCAGGACCGCCTCGGCACCCTGGTGGACGAGCGCAAGGCCTGGTTCGGCCGGCTGTTCCAGGCCGTGCACAGCTTCCGCTGGCTGGACGGCGCCGGCCTGCTGCGCCCGCTGCTGATGAGCCTGCTGCTGGCGGCGCTGCTGGCCACGGCGGCGCTGGGCGTCGCGCTGTTCCTCGCCCGCCCGCGGCAGTCCCGCGCGCCGTGGCGGCGGCGGGCGCACGGCTGGCTCGGCCTGCTGCTGGCGCTGGTCACCGGCAGCTTCGCGGTCAGCGGCGGCTGGCATCTGTGGCACAAGGTCAACGCGGTGCCGCTGCCGGCGCCGTTCCAGCCGAGCTACCCGGTCGCCGGGCTGGACGCGGCGCCGCAGGCAGGCTGGCCGGACTACGGCGCGGGCGCGCGCCGGCTCGATCTGGTGCTGCTGGACGGGGCGCCGGCCTGGCGGCTGGAGCAGTTGTCCGCCGACGGCATGGTTGGCGTGCGCTACCTGAGCGGTGCGGGACAGGCGCTGGATGACGGCGCTGCGCGCCGCTACGGCGAGCAGCGCCTCGGCCACTACGCCGCAGCGCTGGGCCTCGGCCAGCCGCAGGCGGTCGAGGTGCAGGAGCGCTTCGACCACGACTACGGCTTCGTCTTCAAGCGCCTGCCGGTGCTCAGGGCCCGCTATGCCGACGGAGCGCGCACCGCGCTGTACGTCGATCCGCTCGACGGCGCGCTGGCGGCGCGGGTGGCCGACGGCGACCGCGCCGAAGGCTGGAGCTTCGCCTACCTGCACAAGTGGGAGGTGCTGGGGCGCTTCGGCAAGCCGGCCAAGGACGTTCTGGTCAGCGGCCTGGCGTTGGCCCATCTGCTGCTGGCCGGGCTCGGCCTGTGGCTGCTGCGCCGGCGCCGGCCCGGCTGAGGGGGCGGACCTGCCGCGCCGTGCGGCGCGGCAGGTCGCCGTCAGATCTCCACCTGGGTGCCCAGCTCGATCACCCGGTTCACCGGCAGCTTGAAGTAGCGCATGCTGCTGTTGGAGTTGCGCTGCTGGAAGGCGAACAGCTTCTCGCGCCAGTTGGCCATGCCGATGCGCTTGCTGGGGATCACGGTTTCCCGGCTGAGGAAGTAGGTGGTGCGCATCGGGCTGAAATCCAGGCCATCGCGGCGCAGCTGGCGCAGGGCGGCGGGCACGTCGGGCTCCTCCATGAAGCCGAAGTGCAGGATGATGCGGAAGAAGCCCTCGCCGTAGCTGTCCACCTCGAAGCGGCGATCCTCGGGCAGCCGCGGGCTGTCCTCGGTGACCACGGTGAGCAATATCACCTGCTCGTGCAGCACCTGGTTGTGCAGCAGGTTATGCAGCAGGGCATGCGGCACGGCGTCCGGCCGCGCGGTGAGGAACACCGCGGTGCCGTCGACCCGGTGCGGCGGCTGCAGGCAGATGCTGTCGATGAACACCGGCAGCGGCAGGGCGGTTTCGTCCAGGCGCGCGAACAGCAACTTCTTGCCGCTCTTCCAGGTGGTCATCAGGGTGAACAGGGCGATACCGGCCAGTACGGGGAAGGCGCCGCCCTGGAAGATCTTGGCGATGTTGGCGGAAAAGAACAGGCTGTCGACCAGCAGGAAGCCGAGCAGCAGCGGGATCGCCAGCCCGCGCGGGACTCGCCACAGCATCAGCATCACTGCCGCCACCAGCAGCGTGGTGATCAGCATGGTGCCGGTCACCGCCACGCCGTAGGCGGCGGCCAGCGCGCCGGAGCTTTCGAAGCCGACCACCAGCAGCACCACGCCGACCATCAGCGCCCAGTTCACCACGCCGATGTAGATCTGTCCCTGCTCGGCATGGGAAGTGTGCTGGATCTGCATGCGCGGCACATAGCCGAGCTGGATGGCCTGCTGGGTCAGCGAGAAGGCCCCGGAAATCACCGCCTGCGAGGCGATGATGGTGGCCAGGGTGGCCAGGGCGACCATCGGCAGCAGCGCCCACTCCGGTGCCAGCAGGTAGAAGGGGTTGCGTGCCGCCTCGGGGGTTCCCAGCAGCAGTGCGCCCTGGCCGAAGTAGTTGAGCACCAGCCCCGGCAGCACCAGGGCGAACCAGGCGCGGGCGATCGGCTTGCGGCCGAAGTGGCCCATGTCGGCGTACAGCGCTTCGGCGCCGGTCAGTGCCAGCACCACGGCGCCGAGGATGGCCACGCCGATGCCCGGGTGGGCGAGGAAGAAGTTCAGTGCCCACCAGGGATTGAGCGCCTGCAGCACCTCGGGGTTGCGGCTGATGCCGTACACCCCCAGCGCTCCGAGCACCAAGAACCAGGCCACCATCACCGGGCCGAACAGGATGCCGATGCGCGCGGTGCCGTGCTTCTGGATCAGGAACAGGCCGACCAGTACCGCGACCGACAGGGGAATCACCCAATGGCTGACGCCCTCGTAGGCGATTTCCAGGCCTTCGATGGCTGACAGTACCGAAATCGCCGGAGTGATCATGCTGTCGCCATAGAACAGCGCGGCACCGAACAGGCCGAGTAGCACCAGACCCGAACTCAGCCGTGGATGCGCCGCCGTCGCCCGGCGGGCCAGCGCGGTCAGCGCCATCACTCCGCCTTCGCCGTCGTTGTCGGCGCGCAGGATGAACAGCACGTACTTGAGCGACACCACCCACAGCAGCGACCAGAAGATCAGCGAGAGGATGCCGAGCACGCCGTCGTGGTTGACCTGCACGCCGTAGTGGCCGGCGAACACTTCCTTCAACGTATACAGCGGGCTGGTGCCGATGTCGCCGTAGACCACGCCGGTGGCGGCGACCAGCAGGCCGAGTTGCGAGGACGGCGCGTGCGGCTGCTCGTGGCTGGCGGGCAGGGTGGTGTCAGGCATGGAACGGCTCCGGGGGATGTTCGCGCAGCCGGTAGCCGATGCCGGCCTCGGTGACGATGAATTGCGGTGCGGCGGGGTCGTCGCCGAGCTTCTGGCGCAGGTGTCCGACCACCACGCGCAGGTAGTGGCTGTCCTCGAGGTGGGTCGGCCCCCAGATGTCCCTGAGCAACTGCTGCTGGGTGACCACCCGGCCCGGCTGGCGGGCGAGGGCGGCCAGCACGGCGTACTCCTTGGGCGTCAGGGCGATTTCCTGCCCGTGCAGGCTGACCCGCCGGGCGCCGGCGTCGATCTGCAGCGCCCCGCAGTGCACCGGGCCGGCGACCTGCCCGGCGAGCAGCGGCGGGCGCAGCAGCACGCGCACCCGGGCGAGGAATTCCGGGATGCTGAACGGCTTGGTCACGTAGTCGTTGGCACCGCCGTCCAGGCACAGCACCTTCTCGCTGTCGCCGGCGCGTACCGACAGCACCAGCACCGGCATCGGCGACCAGCGGCGCAGCTCGTCCAGCACCTCCTTGCCGTCCATGTCCGGCAGGCCGAGGTCGAGCACCAGCAGGTCGGGGTGGGCCTCGGCGGCCAGCGCCAGGCCCGCGCGGCCGCTGCCGGCCTCGAGCACCCGGTAGCCCTGGGCGGCCAGGCTGATGCGCAGGATCATGCGGATCTGCGCCTCGTCGTCGATGATCAGGATGCTCTGTTGTGTTCCCGGCATGCCGTCACCCCTCCCCATCGGCCTCGCCCGGCTGCGCCTGCCGCGGCAGGTGCAGGCACAGGGTCGCGCCGCGCCCGTCCAGGCCGTCGCCCACCGTCACTGCACCGCCGTGGGCGCCGAGGATGCCCTGGCAGATCGCCAGCCCCAGGCCGGTGCCCTTGCCGCCGCGGTCGCCGCGCGCCGCGGTGTAGAACATGTCGAAGATCCTGTCCCGCTCGTCCGGCGGAATCCCCGGCCCCTCGTCGCTGACCGCGAGGCGCAGCTCGTGGGCGTCGGCCTCCACCGTCAGGCGCAGGCGGCCGCCTTGCGGCGAGAAGCGCGCGGCGTTCTCCAGCACGTTGACCAGCGCCTGCTCGATCAGCGCGGCGTGCACGTGCAGCAGCGGCAGCTCGTCGGCCAGCACGGTCTCCAGGCGCAGCGGCGCGAGCACCGGGTGCAGGCGCTGCAGCGCGCTGGCGACGATGTCGGCCGGCGCCACCCAGTCGCGCTCCAGCTTGAGGTCGCCGTGGCCCAGGCGGGTCATGTCGAGCAGGTTCTGGATGTAGCGGTCGAGCCGCTCGGCCTCGTTGCGCGTGCCTTCCAGCAGCTCGCGGCGATCCGCCGCGCCGATCTGCTCGCCGAGGGTGAGCAGGCTGTCGATGGCGCCGTGCATCACGGTCAGCGGCGTGCGCAGGTCGTGGGACACCGAGGCGAGCAGGGCGCTGCGCAGCTGCTCGGTCTCCGTCTGCAGGCGCGCCGCCTCCAGTTCCCGCGCCAGCTGCACGCGGGCCAGGGCCTGGGCCAGCGGCTGGCCGAGGGCGGCCAGCAGGCGCCGGCGCGCGGCCGGCACGGCGCCGCCGGCCTTCGCCCGCACGCCGAGCAGGGCCAGCGGTCCCGCATGGCTGGACAGCGGCAGCCACCACCAGCGTCCGCCGGCCAGGGTGTGGGTGCCCAGGCCGCTCGGCTGGTCGTGGCGCCAGGCCCATTCGGCGGCATTCCGCTCCTGCTCGTCGAGGCGGGCCGCGCTGCCGGCCTCGGTCTGCAGCGCGCCGCTGCCGCTGCGCCCGAGCAGGCAGAACTCGAGGTCGCGCCAGCCGGCGAGCTGCTGCAGGGCGGCGTCGAGCACCGCCTGGCGCTCGGTGGCGGCGCCGAGCTTGCGCGACAGTTCGAGCAGCGTGGCGGTTTCCGCCTGGGCATCGCGCAGGGCGTCCATCTGCCGGCGCTGGCGCGCGGCCAGGTTGCCGGTGAGCACCGCCATCACCAGGAAGAACAGCAGGGTGAGGATGTCCTCCTGGCGGTGGATGGTCAGCGAGAAGGTCGGCGAGATGAACAGGATGTCGTAGGCGATGAACGACAGCGCCGCGCACAGCAGCGCCGGGCCCAGGCTGCTGCGCACGCCGACCAGCAGCACGCCGAGCAGGAACACCAGGGAGATGTTCGGCAGCGCCAGCACGTGGGAGACGCTCCAGGCCGCCGCCGTGGCGAGCAGGGTGGCCAGCGCGGCGAGCAGGTAGTCGGTCAGGCGCCCCGCCCGTGGCAGCGGCGCGCTCGGCGACGGCTCGCCGCCGGTGTTGAGGATGCTGATCTCCAGGTTGCGGCCCAGGCGCAGCAGACGGCCGACCACGCCGCGGGAGAAGCCGGGGCGCAGCAGCCAGGGCCGGCTGGGGCCGACCAGCAGCACGTTGGCGCGGCGCTCGACGGCGTGCTGCACCAGGGTGCCGACGACATCGCCGGCACGCAGGTTGACCACCTCGCCGCCGAGGTTCTCGGCCAGCTGCTGGGCCGCCTGCAGCTGGCGGCGCGCGGTCTCGTCGAGCACCGCGCCGGTGTCCACATGCACCAGGCTCCACGGCAGCTGGCGGCGCTGCGCCAGACGGCAGGCATGGCGCACCAGATGCTCGGCCAGCGCGTTGCCGTCGACTGCGACCAGCAGGCGGCCGAGCACGGCCGGCGCTTCCTGGCCGTGCTGGCGGTAGCAGCGCTGCAGGTCGGCGTCGACGCGGCTGGCGGCGAACTGCAGGGCCAGCTCGCGCAGCGCGGTGAGGCGCTCCAGGCTGGCGAGGCTGTCCGGCAGGCGGGCCTCGCCGTGCTGCAGGCGCTCCAGCAGCTCGCGCGGCGGGCGGTCGACCAGCACCAGTTCGTCGGCCTCCAGCAGCAGCCAGTCGGGCAGCGTCTCGTGCACCTGCAGGCCGGTGAGTTCGCGCACCTGGCTGCTGAGGCTTTCCACGTGCTGGACATCGAGCGTGGCGTACACGTCGATGCCGGCGGCGAGCAGCTCCTGCACGTCCTGCCAGCGCCGGGCATGGCGGCTGCCGGGGGGATTGCCTTGGGCGAGGTCGTCGATCAGGGTCAGCGCCGGCGGGGCGGCCAGCAGGCCGTCGAGGTCCAGCGTGGCGCGCTGGGCGCCGTCGCGCTGCGGCGGCTGCTGCGGCAGGCTGGCGAGCAGGGCCGCGCTCTCGGCGTCACGGGGGACGACCAGCCCGGCGCGCAGGGCGATGCCGCTGCGCAGTTGCGCCTGGGCGTCCTGCAGCATGGCCAGGGTCTGGCCCGCCCCCGGGGCGCCGAGGAACACCTTGAGGCGGCCGGCCTGGCCGCGTCCTTCCCGGCCGGGCGGGTTGCCGGCCCGGCTGGCGGTCGCGCCGCTGTCGTTCATCGCAAGACCATCGCTGGAAGTCATGGGGAAATCGCTGCCTGTACAAGGGGAGCCCGGCAGGAGCGATTTTCCTCTGCCCGGCAGCGGCAGGGCGTAAAGAATCAGTAAAAACGCCGGGGCTCAGCCGCCGAGCAGCTCGCGGCCCGTCCAGTCTAGACCGCGGGCGGGCGCGCGGCCGAGCGGTGGTCGCCGCGGGGCGGCGGCGGACGTATGATGGACATCCGACCCGGCGCACGGGGTGCGCCGCGGGTGCCCCGGGGCCTGTCTTGAGGTGGCGGCGATGAACCTGAATGACGATTTCGAACAGCGTGTGGTGCTGCACACCGCCACCGCGCGTTGGCAGGACTCGCCGCAGCCAGGCGTGCAGCGCATCCCGCTGGATCGCGTCGGCGACGAGGTGGCGCGCGCCACCAGCCTGGTGCGCTTCGCCGCCGGCAGCCACTTCCCCGCCCATGTGCATGGTGGCGGCGAGGAGATCCTCGTGCTGGCCGGGGTGTTCAGCGACGAAAGCGGCGACTATCCGGCCGGCTGCTACCTGCGCAACCCGCCGGGCAGCCGGCACGCGCCGGCCTCGGTCGAGGGCTGCACCCTGCTGGTCAAGCTCTGGCAGTTCGCCCCGGACGACCAGGCCAGCGTCAGCCTCGATACCCGACGCCTGCCCTGGCAGCGCAGCGCGGTCGATGGCCTGGCCGAACTGGCGCTGCACGAGCATGGCGGCGTGCGCACCGCCCTGCAGCGCCTGGAGCCCGGCACGGAGTGTCCGCAGCAGTGCTTCCCGGGCGGCGAAGAGCTGTTCGTGCTGTTCGGCCAGCTGAGCGACGAGGCCGGCGACTACCCGGCCGGCACCTGGCTGCGCAATCCGCGTGGCAGCTGCGTGCGGCGCCATTCCCGCGAGGGCGCGGTGGTCTTCGTCAAGACCGGGCATGTCGGCGCGCCGACCTGCTGGGATGTGGCGGGCAAGGAGCTGTCTTCGACTATCCTCTCCTGAGGGCGCTTGCGCGCCGTCCCGCCTCGACCGGTGCGCGCCATCGGTCGTTGCCCGTTCTTGGCGGAGGAGCACCGAAGTGACCCTGCAACCCCTGGAAACCCTGCTGGTCGCGGTGCTGGCGCTGCTGCTCGGCCGCCTGGTCAACCGCCTGATCCCGGTACTGTCCCACTACAACATTCCCGACCCGATCACCGGCGGGTTGCTGTTCGCCATCGGCCTGACCCTGTTCGGCCACCTCGCCGCCTTCCAGCCGCAGTTCGACACGGTGATGAAGCCCGGCCTGCTGCTGGCCTTCTTCGCCGCGGTGGGGCTGTCGGCCAACCTCGGCATGCTCAGGCAGGGCGGCAGGCGCCTGGTGCAGTTCGTCATCGTGATGATTCCCTTCCTGTTCCTGCAGAACATCCTCGGCCTGCTGATCGCCTTGGGGCTGGACATGCACCCCCTGATGGGACTGGTCGGCGGCACCATAACCCTGGTCGGCGGACATGGCACCGGCGCGGCCTACGCCGAGCGCTTCGCCGAGGTGAACAACCTGCAGTCGATCATGGAACTGTCGATGACCGCGCCCACGCTCGGTCTGGTGTTCGGCGGCATCGTCGGCGGTCCGCTGGCCCAGTGGCTGATCCGTCGCCACCGGCTGGCCGGCGGCGCACATGACCACGCGACCGAGGCGGACGGCGGCTCAGCCGAGGCGCCGGTGAACCTCGCCAACTTTCTCGGTGTGCTGGCCGCCACGCTGCTGGCGCTGGTCGGCGGGCAGCAACTGGCCGCCTGGGTCGGCGAGGGCACGGTGACCGTGCCGGGGTTTCTCTGGTGCCTGCTGCTCGGCGTGGCGATCCGCAACCTGGCGCCGTTGCTGGGGCTGCGCCTCAACGACGGGGCGATCGACCTGATGGCGTCGCTGACCCTGTCGCTGTTCCTGGTGATGACCATGATGGCCCTGGACCTCGCCCAGGTGGTCGGCCTGGCCGGCCCGCTGCTGCTCATGGTGGTCGCCCAGACCGTGCTGGCCGTGCTCTACGGCGCCTGGGTGGTGTACCGCCTCGTCGGCCGCGACTACGAGAGCGCGGTGCTCTCGGCGTCCTTCTGCGGCTTTGCCATCGGCTCCACCGCCACCGCGATGGCCAACATCCAGGCCATCACCCGCAAGCACGGGGCGGCGCCGCAGGCCATGGTGGTCACGCCGCTGGTCGGCGCCTTCCTCATCGATCTGCTCAACGCCCTGGTGCTGACCGGATTCCTGACGCTGCCGTGGATGGGGGGCTGATCATGTTGCGCACCTTGCTGGTCGTCGTGCTGGCCCTGCTGCTGGGCGCCTGTTCGCGCGGCCCCGACCAGGCGACGCTGGAGGGCGACCTGCAGCGACGCCTGACCCAGGCGTTCGGCGAGGGCGTCCTGGGTATCGCCGAGCTGCAGCGGCGCGGCTCGGCCAGCGATGCCAAGGCGCCGCCCGAGGAAACGCGCGTGGTGGTGTATTTCGACAGCGAGCTGGAGCTGCTGCGCGACCAGGATTTCGGTTCCTGGGAGTCGCCCGGGGTGGCCAGCCTGATCAGCGCCCTCGGCGCCGGGCCGCGCGGGCTGTCCGGCGTGCAGAGCGGCGGCAACCGCCGAGGCGACCGGCTCAAGGCGCACGGCAGCCTGATCTACCGGCAGGTCGAGGGCGGCTGGCAGGTTGTGGTGCCGCAGGGCTTCAGCGCGCCGCGCGCCCCGCAGCCCGGCGAGGGCGGCACCGGCTCGCCCGACGAGCTGCTGATCGCCGCGGTCGGCACCGCCCTGAAACTCTCGCCCACCGGCGCAGGCGTGAGCGAGCGGCAGATCATCCGCGACGAGATGCAGCGCTCGCTGGCCAGCATCCAGGGACGACTGAGCCGCCTGCACCACGGCTATCCGCTGGCCGGCGGTCCCGCCGGCGGACAGTACGCACGCTTCGCCGTGGCCCTGGGCAGCCTGCTCGGGGAGCGGGGCCTGCACGTCGTGCCGTTGACCACCGAGGGCGGGGTGGCCAACCTGCGCATGCTGCGCCGCGGCGATGTCGTGCTGGCCCTGTCGCAGAGCGACGCGGTGCACTACGCCAGCACCGGCAGCGGCCCCTTCGCCGGGGAAGGTCCGTACAGCCAGCTGCGCACCCTGGCCAGCCTCTACCCGGAGCCGCTCCATGTGCTGGTGCGCGGCGCCGGGCCGATCCGCGCCATCGCCGGCCTGCGCGGCCAGCGCGTCAACCTCGGCCAGCCGGGCTCGGCCTCGCGGGACACCGCGCTGGCGGTGCTGGCGGCCCACGGCCTGGCGCCGGCGGATCTCGGCGAGGCGACCAGTCTCGACCTGCAGCAGGCCCTGGCGGCGATGCGCGACGGCCGCCTGGACGCGCTGATCCAGGTGATAGGCGCGCCGGCCGACCAGATCCGCGCCGCCAGCGAGTCGCTCGACCTGCGCCTGCTGCCGCTCGACGCTGAGGCCGTCCGCCAGCTGGTGACCAGCCGCCCGGGCACCTTCGCCATGTCGTTGGCTGCCGGCAGCTATCCCCGCCAGCCGGCCCCTGTCGCCACCCTGGCGGTGAGCAGCCTGCTGCTGTGCGACCAGCAGTTCAGTGCCGCGGAGGCCGAGCAGTTGGTGCGGGCGCTGTTCGCCCCGAGCAATCGCTGGCTGGCGTGGGGCAGCATCCAGGGCGAGCAGCTGTCGCCTGCCAACGCCCGGCGAGCCCTCACCGTGCCCCTGCACGAGGGGGCGCTGCGCGCCCTCGACGCTGGCCCGGCAGGCGCCGAGGCGCGCTAGCTAGGCCTGGGGCGTCGCCCGGACAGCAAAAAGCCCGCCGATGGCGGGCTTCTCACTGGGGCGCTGGTCCTTCAGCTGGTTCGATAGTGCAGGGGCCGAGGTGAAAAAAGCGTGAAGAGCCCGGGGCGCTCCGCCGCCGCCGACCGGCGGCCAGGTGCAGCGGTCGCCGAGCGTGCGCCATGCCCGCAAGCGGGGGCGTGGTGGCAGGCCCGTCGTCTCTACGGTGGCAGCGGCAGAGCGGTGCCGGGGATCTGCAGGTACTCGAACAGCCGTTGCGTGGATGGCGAGGCGCCCAGGGTGTCGAGCAGCAGGGACAGGTCGATGCCGACGCCGATGAAGGGATACCGCTCGGTGTCGTCGAAGAACTCCCGGTCGTCGTCGCCATAGCCGCGGGTGCCATAGCCCACCAGCAGGTCGAAATGCCTGAGCGCCGAGTCGCGCGCACCCCAGGCGCGCAGCGTGAAGGCGAGCATCCAGCGCGAGCCGGAGTAGTCGGTGGTGAGGTCGCTGTGCTGGCCGTGGCGCACGGCGGGCGACGGGAAGTACTCCCAGCGGAACTGCACGCGCTCGCGCCAGCCGGCATGGCGCTGGCGCAGATACTCCAGGCCCACGCCGGCCAGGTTGGCGACCTGGTCTTCCCAGCTGAAGCCATGCTCGGGCGAGAAACCGTCGCCCAGTTCCACTGCGCTGGTCAGCAGCAGGCCGCTGAACGCGCCGAGGCGTGCCGCCTGGGCCTCGTCGTAGCCCCAGCGGCGATAGAGGCCGGCGGTGAGCGCGGTGGCCACCGCGCCCGTGTAGGCGTGGCCGAGCTTGTCGGCGCCGCCGTAGTCGGTGTGGCTGCCGAACCAGCCCTCGCTTGAGCTGCGGAACGAGGTTTCGCCCCAGTCCCATTTGGCGAAGCCGTAGGCCGTGACGCCGGCGACGATGCCCAAGTTGAGCGCCTGGGCCTTGCGTTCGCGGCTCCACCCGTGCGCGGTGCGCTCGCCGCTGTCGTCGGGCGGCGTGGCCTGGGCTGCGAGCGACGAGGTGGCGAGCGCGCCGAGCAGGCAGGCCAGCAGGCGAGGCGGTGTGGACGATGCAGGCAACTCGGTGCCTCCCCGTTGGGCAGGATGCGGCTGGCGCGGCTGCGCCAGGTCCTCCAAGCGTAGTCGCGGTGTCGGCGGCGCGGCACAGCCCGGACGGCAGGAAGCCCGCACGGGGCGGGCTTCCTGTGGGTTTCCTGCGGGAGCGGCGCGTCGGCTGGCGCGGGTCAGAGCACGCCGAACACCTTCTTGGCCAGGCTGGTGGCGGCGCCGGCCGGATTCTGGCGGATGCCGGCTTCCTGCTCGGCGATCACCTCGAACAGGCCGTCGAGGGCCTGCTCGGTGACGTAGCCCTCGAGGTTGGCGCTCTTGGCGTCCAGCACGCCGAAATTGGCGGCGCTGCCGGCGAAGGCGTTGTACTGCTGGGCCAGGCCGACCTTGTCGGTGGCCTGCTTGACGATAGGCAGGAAGCGCGCGCGGATCTGCTCGCGGCTGGTGCGGCTGAGGTACTGGGTGGCGGCGTCCTGCGGGCCGGCGAGGATGCCCTTGGCGTCGCTGATGGTCATCTTCTTCACCGCATCCAGCAGCAGCGCCTGAGCCTCGGGCACCGCGGCCTCGGCAGCCTTGTTCATGGTCAGTTCGAGCTGCTCGACCTGGGTGCCCATGCCCATCATCTTCATGGTCTTGGCCACCTTGCCGAGGTTGCCCGGCAGGCCGATGCGCACGTCGGGATCGTTGCTGAAGCCGCCGGGCTTGCCGAGCTGCTGCACGGCGATCCGCGCGCCCTGGCTGAGGGCGTCCTTGAGGCCGCCGCTGGCGTCCTGCTGGGTGAGGTCGGCGAGGGACAGGGCGAGGGCGTTGGCGCTGAGCGCGAGGCCGGCGAGCAGGGTGGCGATACGGCGCATGGGGGCGATCCTTGGCTGGTGAGTGTTCTTCATCCTAGCAGCTCGGCGAGCCGTCACGCTGCGACCGCCGCTACAGCGCCGGCGGTCGGAAACGCTTGAGGCGCAGGGCGTTGCCCAGCACGAACACGCTGGACAGCGCCATGGCGCCGGCGGCGAAGACCGGCGACAGCAGCATGCCGTTGAAGGGGTAGAGCAGACCGGCGGCCAGCGGGATCAGCGCGGTGTTGTAGGCGAAGGCCCAGAACAGGTTCTGGCGGATGTTGCCGAGGGTCGCCCGCGACAGGGCTATGGCACCCGGCACGCCGCGCAGGTCGCCGGACATCAGCACCACGTCGGCCGCCTCGATGGCCACGTCGGTGCCGCTGCCGATGGCCAGGCCGACGTCGGCGGCGGCCAGTGCCGGAGCGTCGTTGATGCCGTCGCCGACGAAGGCCAACTGGCCGTGGGCGGCCCTGAGGCGCTCGACCGCGGCGACCTTGCCGTCCGGCAGCACCTCGGCGATCACCTCGTCGATGCCGAGCGTCCGGGCGATGGCCTCGGCGGTGCGGCGGTTGTCGCCGGTGATCATCGCCACCCTGAGGCCCAGGCTGTGCAGCGCGCGGATCGCCTCGGGGGTGCCGTCCTTGATGGGGTCGGCCACCGCCAGCATGGCCGCCAGGCGGCCGTCGATGGCGGCGTACAGCGGGGTCCTGGCCTGGTCGGCCAGGCGCTGCGCCGCGGCGGAGAAGATGGCGACGTCCAGGCCCAGTTGCGCCATGAAGCGGTCGGCGCCGATCTCCACGCGCACGCCGTCCACCGTGGCGCGCACGCCGTGGCCGGTGACTGCCTCGAAGTTCTCCAGGCGGCCGAGCGGCAGGCCCTCCGCCTGCGCCGCGGCGACGATGGCGCGGGCGATGGGGTGCTCGGACCTGTCCTCGACCGTGGCGAGCGCGGCCAGCACGGACTCGCGGCTGAAGCCTTCGGCGGGCAGCAGGTCGGTCAGTGCCGGCTTGCCGCGGGTCAGGGTGCCGGTCTTGTCCAGCGCCACCACGCGGGCGTTCCTGAGCGACTGCAGGGCGGTGCCCTGGCGGAACAGCACGCCCAGCTCGGCGGCGCGGCCGGTGCCGACCATGATCGAGGTGGGCGTGGCCAGGCCCATGGCGCACGGGCAGGCGACGATCAGCACGGCCACCGCGTTGACCAGGGCGAAGGTCAGTGCCGGCGCCGGGCCGAACAGCAGCCAGGCGACGAAGGTCAGCAGGGCGGCGAGCATCACCGCCGGCACGAACCACAGGGTGACGCGGTCGACCAGCGCCTGGATCGGCAGCTTGGCGCCCTGGGCCTGCTCGACCAGGCGGATGATCTGCGCCAGCACGCTGTCGCCGCCGATGCGCGTGGTGCGCAGGGTCAGCGCGCCGTTCTGGTTTACGGTGCCGCCGACCAGCGCGGCGCCGGGTGCCTTGGCCACCGGCAGCGGCTCGCCGGTGATCATCGACTCGTCGACGAAGCTGTCGCCCTCGACCACCTCGCCGTCCACCGGCACCCGCTCGCCGGGGCGCACCTCGACCAGGTCGCCGACGCGCACCGCGTCGATGGCCACTTCCAGGGCCTGGCCGTCGCGGCGCACCCTGGCGGTGCGCGGCTGCAGGCCGATCAGCCGGCGGATCGCCTCCGAAGTGCGCCCCCTGGCGCGTGCCTCGAGGAAGCGGCCGAGCAGGATCAGGCTGACGATCACCGCCGCCGCCTCGTAGTAGACGTGCACGGTGCCGGCCGGCAGCAGGCCCGGGGCGAGGGTGGCGACCAGCGAGAACAGCCAGGCGGCGCTGGTGCCGACCGCCACCAGCGAGTTCATGTCCGGCGCGCCGCGCAGCAGCGCCGGCACGCCGAGGCGGAAGAAGCGCCGGCCGGGGCCGAACAGCACCGCCGTGGTGAGCAGGCCCTGCACCAGCCAGTTGGCCTGCTGGCCGAGGGTGGCGAGGATCCAGTGGTGCAGGGCGGGGATCAGGTGCGCGCCCATCTCCAGCACGAACACCGGCAGGGTGAGTACGGCGGCGAGCAGCAGCGAGCGCCGCAGTTCGGCCAGCTCGGCCGCGCGGCGCGTCTCCTCGGCGTCGGCCTGGGCACCGGCGGCGGCCAGCGGCTCGGCGGCGTAGCCGGCGCGCTCGATGGCGGCGACCAGCGCGCCGACCGGCACGCCACGCAGCACGCGCACCTGGGCGCGCTCGCTGGCCAGGTTGACGTGCGCCTCGGTCACCCCGGGCACCCTGCCCAGCACGCGCTCGACCCGCGCCACGCAGGAGGCGCAGGTCATGCCGCGCACGTCCAGCTCGACGGTTTCCTCGGCCACCGCGTAGCCGGCCTGCTGCACGGCGGCGATGGCGGCGGCGACGTCGGGGGCGCCGGCGAAGCTGACCTCGGCGCGTGCGGTGGCCAGGTTGACGCTGGCGTCCGTCACCCCGGGCAGCTTGCGCAGGGCGCGCTCGACGCGGCCGACGCAGGAGGCGCAGGTCATGCCGTCGATGCTCAGGGTGAGCGGCGGCGGACCGTCCTGGCGGAGGGGGGCGGGCGTGTTCATGGGGGCTCCTGATCCGGCTGAGGCATGCCGCCACCTTAGGGCTTCCAATGGTGGCAAGGTCAAGCCCCGGCACCGGCCGCGCCCATCAATCAATAAAATTGCACCGATGCTGCAGGATTATTCGTTTGTTCCGGCCCTCGGGGGCGGACAGACTGTATCCGCCCTGTGCGCCGGACGAAGCCGGCAGCGCGCATGCCCCGCCAGAGGGAAGCCGCTGCGGTGGACGGTGGCGGGGCGAACAACCTTGTCCCTCCGGAACTGCCATGACTCCTGCCAGACAACTCGTTGCGCGGGTTGCCCGCCTTCTCCCGCCCGCCCTGCACACCCACCCCCTCGAATGGACGCGCGCCGCGCTCGGCGCCGGGCTCGGCGTACTGCTGCCCCTGCTGCTGTGCGGTGCCCTGTTCGGCCGCGAGCTGGCCCTGAGCATGCTCGGCCCGCTCGGCGCCTCGGCGGTACTGCTGTTCGCGGTATCGTCCGGGGCGCTGTCGCAGCCCTGGTCGATCCTCGGCAGCTACCTGTGCGCGGCGCTGGTGGCGACCGCGGTCGGCCTGCTGCACCTGCCGGTCCTGGCCACGGCGTTGCTGGCCCTCGGTGGCACCCTGCTGACGATGTGCGCGCTGCGCTGCCTGCATCCGCCGGGTGCGGCGCTGGCGCTGTGCCTGGTGCAGGGACATCCGCAGGTGTCCGCGCTGGGCTTCGGCATACTGGCGCCGGTGCTGCTGGCGGCCGTGGGCCTGCTCGTCTGCGCGCTGCTGTTCAACAACCTGACCGGCGTGCGCTACCCCAAGGCAGCCAGCGCGGAGCCGGTATCGCTCGCCGTGTCGCCGCCCGAGATCCAGGCCGGAATCACTGCCGCCGACCTGCAACAGGCCCTGAAGGAGTTCGGTGAGTTCGTCGACGTGACGGCGGAGGATCTCGAGGAGATCGTCCGGCGCAGCGAGCGCCATGCCCGCCAGCGCAGCATGGCCGAGGTGTTCGCCGAGCGCGAACCGGGCTGAGCGAGCGGAACCGGGTGTTGCCGGGCGGCGGGGAGGGTCGATGATCGCGCGTGGGCGCGGCGTAGCACCGCGCGGGGAAGCCGCAACGCTCGGCGGCAAAGAAAAAGGCCCTCTTCCGAGGGCCTTTCGAGATCTGGAGCGGGCGATGGGAATCGAACCCACGGCTCTAGCTTGGGAAGCTAGGGTATTACCATTATACGACGCCCGCTTTTCAGGCCGTCTTTTTACCAGAAGATGCGAACGAGGTGAAGCTCGTTTTATGCCGAATCGCTCTGAGCCGCCGGCAAGGGGCCGGAGCAGGCGATTTCCGCGGCATCGAGCGGGCGGTACTGGCCGGGTTGCAGCATCGGGTCGAGGCGGATCGGCCCGATGCTCTCGCGGTGCAGGCGGGTCACCCGGTTGCGGAAGTGGCCGAACATGCGCTTGACCTGATGGTAGCGGCCCTCGACCAGGGTGAGACGGGCGCTGTGGCTGTCGAGGATCTCCAGGTGCGCGGGCAGGGTGGTGAGATCCTCGAAGGCGAAGTAGATGCCGCGCGCGAAAGTGTCGACGTACTCGGCGCCGATCGGCTCGGCGGTCTCCACCCGGTAGACCTTGGGCAGCTTGCTGCCCGGCAGGGTCAGGCGCCGCGACCACTGACCGTCGTTGGTCAGCAGCAGCAGGCCGGTGGTGTTGCCGTCCAGGCGCCCGGCGATGTGCAGCCCCGCGCGCTCGGCTGCCGGCAGCAGGTCGAGCACGGTGCGGTGCTGCGGATCGCTCGTGGCGCTGACCACCCCGGCCGGCTTGTGCAGCATCAGGTAGCGGGCGGTCTGGCCGGCCTGCAGCAGTTGCCCGTCCAGCTCGATGCGGTTGAAGCCGTTGATCTCGCGATGGCCGTCGCACTCGGCCAGGCGGTCGACCTGCACCCGGCCGGCGAGCAGCAACTGGCGGACCTGCTGGCGATTGAGTTCGGGGCGCTTGCTGAGGAAGCGGTCCAGGCGCATGGGGAAGGCTCTCGATGTGGCGGGGCGGTCGTTGCCAGCCCGTTCGGGCGGGTGGCGTGGCATGTTAGCGCGCGCGGGGCAGCGCCGCAGGTGCCGGTGCGCGTTCGCCTGGCGCGCTGAACTTGTGCAGGCGCTTCGGCGTCTCAGCAATGGGCCAATCGGGCCCGTGCCGCGGAGGAATCGATCCATGCGTGTTGCCGTGTTGCTGTTGGGAATGCTGCTCGGGCTGTCCGGGTGCGTGGTCTACGATGACGACCATGACCACGGCTACCGCGGCGGGCATGGTCACTGGGATGGCGGCGATCGGCATCGCCAGTGGGAGGGACGCGGCCATCGTCACCATCATTGGGATGACCGCGGCCAGCGCCGTGAGCGCTGGGAGGATCGACGCGACGGCTATCGCTACTACGACGACTGATTCCGTCGCCGGCACCCCGTAGCGCTCCGGCGGCGGTACTCAGCTGTCGCCGAGCTGCGCCAGCGGGTGCTCGCCTTCCCAGGTCGGGGCGAAGTGGGCCTCGACCACGCTCGGCGGGATGGCGGCGACCTGCGGCCAGTGCCAGCGGGGGCGGTTGTCCTTGTCGATCAGCCGGGCGCGCACCCCCTCGGCGAATTCGGGGTGGCGGCAGCAGTTCAGGCTCATCGCGTATTCCATGCGCAGCGCCTCGGCCAGCGACAGCCGGCGCGCGCGGCGCAGCTGTTCCCAGACCAGGTGGGCGGTGAGCGGGCAGCCGCTGGCCAGGGTGGCGGCCGCGCGGGCCAGCAGCGGATCGCTGTCGCCCTGCAGGGCGGTGAGAGCGTGCCAGGCGGCCGGCAGGTCGGCGACGTCGAGCAGGCGGTCGATGCGCTCGCGGCGCGGCAGCAGTTCGGCACCGGGCAGCCGGGCCAGGGCCTCGCGTTCCAGGGCCTGCAGCAGGCTGTGCAGCTGGCTGGCGCTCTGCTCGTTCCAGTTGAGCTGCGCCAGGCCGTGCAGCAGGGCTTCCTGCTGCTCGTCGAGCAGGAAGCGGTCGGCCAGGCCGAGGTCGAGGGCATCGCGGGCGTTGAGCTGGCTGGCGCCGAGGCCGAGGAACAGGCCGAGCCGGCCGGGCAGGCGGCCGAGGAACCAGCTGGCGCCGACATCGGGGTACAGGCCGATGCCGATTTCCGGCATGGCCAGGCGGCTGGAGGGCGTGACGATGCGCAGGCCGGTACTCTGCAGCAGGCCCATGCCGCCGCCCATCACGTAGCCGTGGGCCCAGCCCAGCAGCGGCTTGCGGTAGTGGTGCAGGCGGTGGAACAGGCGGTATTCGTCGGCGAAGAAGCGCCGCGCCAGCGCCGGCACCGTGCCGGGTTCGGCACGGCAGGCCTCGGCCAGGGCGCGTACGTCGCCGCCGGCGCAGAAGGCCCGGGCGCCGTTGCCGCGCAGCACCACGCAGGCGATCTCCGGATCGTCCTGCCAGATCGCGAGGCGGTGGGCGAGCGCCTCGATCATCGGCAGCGACAGGGCGTTGAGGCTCGCCCCGGCGTCGAGGCTGGCGAGACCGAGGCGAAAGCCGTGGCGGCATGGCCGCTCTTCGAAGATCAGGTTCATGCGGGCCTCCGGCGCAGCGCGCCTCAGCGGTTGCGCCAGTGCGGGTCGCGTTTCTCCAGGAAGGCGTTGACGCCCTCGCGGGTATCGTCGGCATCGAACAGGTCGACGAAGCGCTCGCGCTCCTCGGCCAGCCAGCTGCTCGGGCCGCGCTGGCGGGCGCCCTGGATCAGCGGCTTGATCGCGCGCACCGCCACCGGGCTCTGCCGGGCGACGCGGGCGGCGAGCAGCAGGGCGTGGCCGCGCGCCTCGCCGCTGTCGACCACCTGCTCGACCAGGCCGATGCGCAGCGCGGTCTCGGCATCGACCCGCTCGCCGCAGAGGATCATGCGCTTGGCCCAGCCCTCGCCGACCAGCCAGGCCAGGTGCTGGGTGCCGCCGGCGCAGGGCAGCAGGCCGACGCCGGCCTCGGGCAGGGCCAGTTGCGCCTGGCGTTCGGCGATGCGGATGTCGCAGGCCAGCGCGCACTCCAGGCCGCCGCCCATGGCGTAGCCGTTGATGGCGGCGATGCTCACCCCGCGGAAGTCGCGCAGCGCCTCGAAGGCTTCGCCGAACAGCCGCGCCATGCTGCGCGCACGGGCCTTGTCGCCGTCGGCGAACAGCTTGAGGTCGGCGCCGGCGCTGAAGAACTTGGCGCCCTGGCCGGTGATCACCAGGGCGTAGATATCGTCGTCGCGGTTGAGGTGCTCGACCAGCTGGCGCAGGCCGATCAGCGAGTCGCGGTCCCAGGTGTTGGCCGGCGGATTGTTGATGGTGACCAGCGCGGTGTGGCCGTGCTTCTCGACGGTCAGCTTGTGGGTGAGGTCGAAGGGGGCGGACTTGTAGGGTTCGACGGCGTTGCTCATGACGGTCCTCGGGCTTCGGGCGGGTGGCCGCGCTCTGCCGGAGTCTCCAGCCGCGCCCACCCGGCAGGCGGATGCTCAGTCTGGTACGTCAGTGGAGGCCCGTGCCGGTCGTCTGACCGGACCCGCGGGCCGCCGGGATGAACTTCTTTTAGCCGTCCCGACCGGGGCTTGTCCAGCCCCGCCGGGAGGTGGGAGGGGTTTACTGCAGCTGGGGCGGCTGGCCGGCGGTCAGGCGTTCCTGCTTCCACTCGTCGAGGGTCGGTGCGGCCAGGGTGCCGTCGAGGCGGCCGACGATCTCGAAGTAGTCCTGCCTGGAGCGGTCCTTCATGATCTCGTCGCGCGACTTGACCTTCACCGCGTAGACGGTCTGCACGTTCTGGTGATCGAAGGTGCGCCACTCCTGCGGGCCCTTGAGCAGCTGGTACTTGTGGCCTTCCAGGGCCTTGATCAGGCTCTCGCTGTCCAGGCTGCGCGCGCGCTCGGCGGCGTCGGCCCACTGGTGGACGATGCTGTAGGCCGAGGCGGCCGAACTCGACGGCATCAGTTCGTAACGCTCGGAGAAGTTCTTCACGAAGGTCATGCCGGCTTCGGACTTCTCCAGCTCCGGCACGCGCCAGGTCCACGGCTCGGTGCCGATCACGCCTTCCATCAGGCCGGGGCCGGCCTGCTCGACGATGCTCTGGGTCAGGTTGGGGGCGACGATCTGCATGCGCTTGGTCAGGCCGAGGTCCTCGGCGATGCGCATGGCGCGCACCAGGTCCTCGCCGAACAGCACCAGGGCGAGCACCTCGGCGTCGCTGCCGGCGGCCTGGGTCAGCGCATCGCGGTAGTCGGCCAGGCGCGCGCCGGGGAAGGGCACCTTGAGGCCCGGATGCTTGCTGGCGTCGGTGCTGTGGGTGGTCTGGCGCAGCGAGCTTTCGCTGGTGTGGCCCCAGGTGTAGTCGGCGGTGACGTAGAAGTAGCGCTTGTTCGGCAGCTCCTTGGCCAGGTACTCGCCGAGCACGCGCGCGCTCATCCACGCGTTGTTGCACTCGCGGAACATGTAGCGGTGGCCGTTCTTGCCGGTGGTGTCGTTGGAGTAGGTGAGGGTGCCGAAGTACAGCACGCCGCGCTCCTTGGCGCGCTTGCTGGCGGCGATGGCCACGGCGCTGGAGGCGCCGCCGAACAGCATCACCGCGCCGTCACCGACCAGGCGGTCGACGTTGTTCACCGCCTTCTCCGGACGCGAGGCGGTATCGCGGCTGATCAGGCGCAGGGGGCGGCCGAGCACGCCGCCCTCGGCGTTGATCTCGTCGATGGCCAGCAGGGCGCCACGCATCTGTGCCAGCCCTTCTTCCTTGTAGCTGCCGGTGCGGGGGTAGTTCAGGCCGAGGGTGATCGGATCGACAGCACTGGCAGTAGTGCAAAGTCCGGCCCACAGGGCCAGAGCCGTGAGAGTGCGCTTCATGGGGCCTCCTGGTCATTGTTATGTTTGCCCGAGCTTGTTTTACGCGCCGGCGTGTTTGACGGGCATTAGCTCTTGGTCTAGCGGCGTCATCGTTTTGTGATCCAGTTCGCAAGCGCGGGGAAATGCCGGCTGATGCGCGCCCCGTGCCGGCGGCGACCCTGGCGCCGCTCCCGCGGGCAGCGTCGGCACCGGGCGGCGGATCACTCGAGGGTCAGGCTGTCGCGCTCCTGCTCCCAGTCCTCCTGTGGCACGGCGGCCTGTTCGCCGCCCATGCGGTGGATGATCTCGAAGTAGTCCTGCTTCAGCGCATCCTGCATGATCTCCTCGCGCGGGCGCACCCGCACGGCATAGACGCCCTGCACGTTCTGGTGGTCGAAGGCGCGCCACTCCTGTTCGCCCTTGAGCAGCTGGTAGCGGTGCCCCTCCAGTGCGGCGATCACCGCCTCGCTGTCGCTGCTGCCGGCGCGCGCCACGGCGTCGGCCCACTCGCGGACGATGGCGTAGGTGGAGGCCGCGGTACTGCCCGGGTACTCCTGGTGCTGGGCGATGAAGTCGCTGACGAAGGCCGCGCCGGCCGGGCTGTTCTCCAGGCGGGGAATGCGCCAGGTCCAGGTCTCGGTGCCGATCACCCCGGCCATGATCGACGGTCCGATCTGCTCGACCAGCGGCTTGGTCAGGTGCGGGACGATGATCTGCAGGCGGCGGTTGAGGCCCTGCTGGTCGACCAGGCTCATGATCTGCACCAGGTCGTTGCCGAGCAGGTTGAGCACCAGCACGTCCGCCTCGCTCTTCGCCGCCGCCTCGAGGGCGGCGCGCATGTCGACCAGGCGCGCGCCGCTGGCGGCCAGGCTGCGCCGGCCGTGGCGGGCCTTGTCCTGGGTGGCGGTGCTGTCGCGCAGGGCGCGCTCCATGCTGTTGCCCCAGGCATCGTCGCGAGTGATGTGGAAGTAGCGGCGGCGCGGCTGGTGGATCGCCAGGTACTCGCCGAGCACCCGGGCGCTCATGTGCGCGCTGCCGGACTCGCGGAACAGGTAGCGGTGGCCGTGCTGGCCGGTGACCTCGTTGGCATAGGCGAGGGTGGCGAAGTACAGCAGGCCGTGCTCGCGAGCGCGCCGGCTGGCGGCGACCACCTCTTCGCTGGTGGCGCCGCCGAAGACCATGGCCACACCCTTGGCCTGCAGGCGGTCGACGGTGTTCACGGCGGTTTCCGCGCGCGAGGCGCTGTTGCCGGTTTCCAGCTGCAGCGGCCGGCCGAGCACGCCGCCTTCGGCATTGACCTGGGCGACGGCGAGCAGGGCGCCGCGCATCTGCTCGAGGCCCTCGGCCTTGTCGTTGCCGGTGCGCGGATAGCTGAGGCCGATCTTCAGCGGATCGCCGGCCGGCGCGGCGTGGACGGCGAAGCCTGCGAGCAGCAGGCCGAGACAGACGAGTCGACGCATGGACACCTTTCCTTGTGGCTGGGGGAAGCGGGCTTTGTACGCCCGCAGGGAGCAGGCGCCCATGCACCTTTGCGCGGGAAGGAGCGCGACTTCGGTCGTCATCCCCGCCCGCCACCAAGGTCGTGCCTTGACTTGCCGGGGAGCGCTCTCTACGGTGCCGCTTTGTTTCGCACACAGGGGGCTGGCATGAGCGCCGCGCAGGATCGCATCAAACTCGAACCGGGCTGGAAGGCGGCCCTCGGCGAGGAGTTCGACAAGCCCTACATGCAGGCGCTGGGCGAGTTCCTGCGCCGCGAGAAGGCCGCCGGCAAGCAGATATTTCCGCCCGGCGGGCTGATCTTCAACGCGCTGAACTCCACCCCGCTGGAGCGCGTCAAGGTGGTGATCATCGGCCAGGATCCCTACCACGGCCCGGGCCAGGCCCATGGCCTGTGCTTCTCGGTGCAGCCGGGGGTACCGGTGCCGCCGTCGCTGCTGAACATCTTCAAGGAACTCAAGCGCGACCTGAACATCGATCCGCCCAACCACGGCTGCCTGCAGCACTGGGCGGGGCAGGGCGTGCTGCTGCTCAACACCTCGCTGACCGTCGAGCAGGGCAAGGCCGGCTCGCACGCCGCGGCAGGCTGGCAGCCGTTCACCGACCGGGTGATCGAGGTGGTCAGCCAGCAGCGGCCGCACCTGGTGTTCCTGCTGTGGGGCGCCCACGCGCAGAGCAAGGAGCGCCTGATCGATCCGACCAAGCACCTGATCCTGCGCTCGCCGCATCCCTCGCCGCTGTCGGCGCACCGCGGCTTCATCGGCAACGGCCATTTCGGCCGCACCAACAAGTTCCTCGAGCAGCACGGCCTGGCGCCGATCGACTGGCGCCTGCCGGCGCTCTGAGTTCAGCTTCGGCAGGGCAGCCCGGCGAGGTCGTCGCGCAGGCGGTCCAGCCGTTGCGTGAGGTGTGCGCGCTGGTCCGTGGTGGCGCTGGCCCACAGTTCGCTGAGCAGATCGGCCAGCGCCTGTCGGGCACGCTCCGCCGCTCGGCGGTAATCCTCGCCGCCGTAGCGCTCGGGGTCGCCCAGCAGCGGCAGGAGGCGTGCGGCGCGGTCGCCTGACGGCCGGCGCAGCTCGGTCAGCAACTGCGCCTGCCAGCGCTGGCGAAACTCCAGCCAGGGGCGCACGCCGGCTTCCTGGCGCGCGGCCCAGAAGCGCAGGTAGGCGCGCTGCTGCGGATGCAGCGGGCCCAGCCAGTTCTCCAGGCGCTGCTCCATGCGCTCCACGCGGCGCTGCAGGCGTTCCTGCGGCGTACCGCCGAGAAAGCGCTCGTGCAGTTCGGCCCGTTCGGCGGCGAGGTTTTCGTCCAGCTCGTCGACCTGCACGGCGTCGAGCCCGGCGAGCAGATGGGCGGTGTCCGGAGCGACGCGCTCGAGGGTCGGCTGCAGCAGGCTGCGCGCCTCCAGCAGCGGCGCCTTGAGCCGGTCGGCGCCGGGGCTGCCGGCGAGCAGCGGGCGCTGGCGCTCGAGCCAGTCCAGGTAGCGCGGCAATTCGTGGCGGCAGTGCCAGGCCAGGTGTTCGTCGAGGCGCGCGTCGAGCCAGGCGCTCTGCGTGGCGTCGAGGCTCAGGTAGTCGTCCAGCTTCCAGGGAATCAGCCAGTCGAGGTTGCGGTAGACCAGCTCGAGGCGGCTGCAGGCCGCCAGCGCCAGCAGGGCGAGCAGCAGGGCGAAGAGACGGGCGAGGCGGGTCATGGGCATTCCGCTACGGGGCGAACTGGCTTGAGGATAGGCCAGCGCGGCGCCTCAGGAACGGCGCCCGTCTGCCCCCAGGCGCCGCCAGCACCGATACAGCGGCTCGGCCAGCAGCATCACCAGCAAGAGGCGCAGCAGCTGCTGGGCGCTGACCAGCGCCACCGACAGCTGCAGGGTCTGCGCGGTCAGACCCAGCTCGGTGATGCCGCCGGGCATGCTGCCGAGCATCAGCGCCCGGCCGTGGCCGCCGGCGAGCAGGCCGAGGCCGGCGCCGAGCAGCGCGGCGGCCAGCATGGCCAGCAGGCTGAACAGCAGCACGCGGGCGAGGAAGCCCGGCGCGCGGCGGAAGAAGGCGCGGTCGAAGTGCATGCCCAGGGCGCAGCCGAGCAGCCACTGGCCGAAGCGCGCCAGGCCGTCGGGGAGGGCCAGCTGCAGGTCGAGGGCGGCGCTGGCGCCGGCGCACAGCAGCAACGGGCCGAGCATCCACGGATTGGGCTGGCCGAGGCGGCGCCACAACCGCGCGGCGAGCAGGCCGCCGGCCAGCAGCAGGGCCAGCAGAGGCCAGTCGGTGGGCACAGAAGTCGGCACGGGCGGGGGTGGCAGGCCCCAGGCGAAGGCGGCCGGCACCAGCAGCAGGACCAGCAGCAGGCGCAGGCTGTGCGCCGCGGCCACCTGGGCCGGCTCGGCCCGGTGGCGGCGCGCCAGGTTGACCATCTCGCTGGCGCCGCCCGGCAGGCTGGCGAAGAAGGCGGTGGCCGGGTCGACGCCGCCGCGGCGCAGCACGGCGATGCCGATCAGGGTCAGCAGCAGGGTGCCGACGGCGCCGGCGAGCAGCAGCGGCAGGTGGTCGAGCAGGGCGAGGGCGGCCTCGCGGGAGACGTGCAGGCCGACGGCGCTGGCCACCAGCCATTGCCCGGCCTGGCGGCCGGCGGTGAGGGGGGCGGCGGGGAGGCCGGCGCAGCGCGTCAGCGCCACGCCGAGCAGGGAGCCGATCATCCACGGCAGCGGCCAGCCGGCCAGGCTGGCGAGGTAGCCCCCCGCCAGCCCGGCCAGCACGCCGCTCAGGATGCCGCGGGCATCAGGCGGCAGACGCATCGGCCGCCGACGCCTTGTTGCGCGCGCGCCACCAGCGGATGCCGGGCAGGGCCAGCATCAAGGCGACCAGCGCCCACAGCACCAGGGTGATCGGGCTGGACCAGAGGATGCCCAGCTCGCCGCTGGAGATCGACAGGGCGCGGCGCAGGTTGTCCTCCATCAGCTCGCCGAGGACGAAGCCGAGGATCAGCGCCGACAGCGGGAAGTCCAGCTTGCGCAGGAGGTAGCCGAACACGCCGAGGGCGATCATCAGCACCAGGTCGAAGGTGGTGCTGTGCACCGCCCACACGCCGACCAGGCTGACGATGATGATCGCCGGCACCAGGATCCAGTTCGGCACGCTGAGCATGCGCGAGAACAGGCCGACCAGCGGGATGTTCATCACCAGCAGGATGACGTTGCCGATGAACAGCGAGGCGATCAGGCCCCACACCACGTCGGGCTGCTGCTCGAACAGCAGCGGACCGGGGGTGATGTTGTACAGGGTCAGCGCGCCGATCATCACCGCGGTGGTGCCCGAGCCCGGCACGCCGAGGGTCAGCATGGGGATCATCGAGCCGCAGGCCGAGGCGTTGTTGGCCGCCTCCGGCGCGGCCAGGCCGCGCAGGTCGCCCTCGCCGAAGCGGCCGCTGGCGCCGGCCAGGCGCTTCTCGTTCATGTAGGCCATGGCGCTGGCGATGGTCGCCCCGGCACCGGGCAGGGTGCCGATGACGAAGCCGCTCAGGGCGCTGCGCACGGAGGTCCAGCCGACCTGGCAGAACTCGCGGAAGTTGAACAGCAGGCGCCCGCCGGCCTTGACCGCCTGCTGGCCGCTGTGGGTCTGCTCGAGCATCAGCAGGATCTCGCTGACGCTGAACAGGCCGATCACCACGATGACGAACTGGATGCCGTCGGACAGGCTGACGCTGTCGAAGGTGAAGCGATACACGCCGGTGGTGGCGTCGACGCCGACGGTGGCCAGCGCCAGGCCCATCAGCGCGGCCATCAGGGTCTTCACCGGCTTGTCGCCGACCATGCCGCCCAGGCAGGTGATGGCGAACACCATCAGCACGAAGTACTCGGCCGGGCCGAAGGCCACCGCCCATTTCGCCAGCAGCGGGGCGAACAGCACCACGCCGAGGGTGGCGATGGTGCTGCCGATGAACGAGCTCATCGCCGACAGCGACAGGGCGATGCCGGCCTTGCCCTGCTTGGCCAGCGGGTAGCCGTCCATGGTGGTCATGATCGCCGCGGCGTCGCCCGGCACATTGAGCAGGATGGCGGAGATGCGCCCGCCGTACTCGCAGCCCAGGTACACGGCGGCCAGCAGGATCAGCGCGGTCTCCGGCGGCAGGCCGAGGGCGAAGGCCAGTGGCAGCAGCAGCGCCACACCGTTGATCGGGCCGAGGCCCGGCAGCATGCCGACGATGGTGCCGACGAAGGCGCCGAACAGCGCCATCAGCAGGTTCATCGGGCGCAGGGCGACGTCGAAGCCCTGCATCAGGAAGTTGAAGGTTTCCATGGCGTCACTCCACGAGGAATTCGAACACGCCCAGCGGCAGGGGCACGTCCAGCAGCAGGTCGAACAGCACGTAGAGCAGCACGCCCATCAGCACGCCGGACAGCGCGCAGGGCAGCGGGCGGCCGCCGAACAGCAGGCCGAGGCCAGCCCCGGCCAGGGCGGTGGCGGGGACGAAGCCGAGCGGCTCGAACAGCAGGGCGTAGGCCAGCAGGCCGGCGACGCACAGCAGGGCGCGCAGGCTCTGCGGGCGGCTCAGCAGGTGTGCGTGCAGGGCCGGGCGGATCACCAGCCACAGCGCGCCGGCGCCGAGCAGGGCGAGCAGCAGCAGCGGGTAGGCGCGTGGCCCCACCGGGTCGTAGGAGAAGGGGGCCTGGAACCCCCAGGCGATCACGGCAAGGCAGGCGCACAGCAGCAGCCAGACCGAGCCGAACAGGCGGTCATACATGGCGAAGTACCTGGGTGGGGGGAAGAAGTCTCTCCCGCGCGGGAGAAGAGCCGGCCGGCGGGACGGGGGATTCCCGCCGGCCTGACGCCTTACTGGACCAGTCCGAACTCGCCGGCCAGTTGCTTGTACTGCTCGACCTGCTGGAACACGAAGGTGCGCAGCTCGTCGCCGGTCATGGCCAGCGGGAACAGGTCGCGCTGCTCGCGCAGCCGGGCGAAGTCCTCGCCGGCCAGCATCTTGTCGAACTGACCCTGCCACCAGGCGAATTGCTCGTCGCTGACCTCCGGGCCCATGTAGAAGCCGCGGATCACCGGCCAGGTGATGGCGAAGCCCTGCTCCTTGGCGGTGGGGATGCCGGCCAGCTTGCCGGGCAGGCGTTCGTCGGACAGCACGGCGAGCACGCGGATCTTGCCGGCAGCCAGCTGCGGGGTGATCTCGCCGATGCCGCTGGAGGTGACCTGCACATGGCCGCCGAGCATGGCGGTGAGGGTCTCGCCGCCGCCCTCGAAGGCCACGTAGCGCAGCTTCTGCGGATCGACGCCGGCGGCGCGGGCGATCAGCGCGGTCTGCATCCAGTCCTGGCCGCCGATGGTGGCGCCGGCGCCGAACACCACGCTGGCCGGGTCCTTCTTCACCGCCTCGACCAGTTCGCCGAGGGTCTGCCACGGGGCGTCGGCGCGCACCGAGATGGCGCCGTAGTCGGTGCCGATGGCGGCCAGCCACTTGACCGCGTTCTCGTCGTAGCGGCCGAACTTGCCCTGCGCCAGGTTGAGCAGGGAGCCCGAGGAAAAGGCGGTGATGGTGCCGGCGTCCTTGGGCCGCTGGGCGACCACCGCGTTGTAGGCCACCGCGCCGACGCCGCCGGGCATGTAGGTGACGCGCATCGGCGCCTTGAGCAGGCCGCCGTCCTTGAGGCCGCTCTGCGCCAGCTTGCAGGTCAGGTCGAAGCCGCCGCCGGGCTTGGCCGGGGCGATGCACTCCGGGCGCTTGGGCTCGGCGGCGAGCAGCTGGCCGGCGAAGGCGAGACCGGCGGCGGCGAGGGCGATGCGGGTGATAGCAGTGTTCATGACGTGTTTCTCCGGTCGATTCTTATTGTGCGGCAGGGGTTACCAGATCGGCAGGCTGTAGCCGACGATCACTCGGTTCTCGTCCGCGTCGCGGGCGAAGTCGGAACGGAAGCTGGCGTTGCGCAGGCGCACGTAGAGGTCCTTGAGCGGGCCGCTCTGCACCACGTACTTGAGCTCGAGGTCGCGCTCCCATTCGCTGCCCTTGGCGCTGCTGCCGGCGATCTCGGCGTCATCGCCGCTGACGTAGCGGGCGAGCAAGCTCAGGCCGGGCACGCCGAGGCCGGCGAAGTCGTAGTCGTAGCGCGCCTGCCAGGAGCGCTCGTCGGCGTTGGCGAAGTCGTTGATCTGCACGAAGTTGACCAGGAACGGGTCGCTGCCGTCGATGTAGGCGTAGCCGGTGTCGCCGCTCATCTGCTGGTAGCCGAGGCCGAACTTGTGGGCCCCCAGGCCATAGGTGAGCATGCCGTTCAGGGCGCGGTTGTCGATTTCGCCGGCGCGGGCGGCGCCGCTGTCGTCGCTGAGCATCAGACGCAGGTCGGCGCTGAGGGTGCCGGCGCCGAGCGGCTGCTTGGCGAGCAGGCCGAAGTAGTGCTGGCGGTAGACGTCGTCGAGGTCGGCGAAGAAGTAGCGGCCGCTCAGGCTCTTGCCGAACTGGTAGTCGAGGCCGGCGAGATCGAGGTGGTCGCTGGTGACGCCGCCGGGGAAGCGCCGGTTCTTGCTGTTGAGGATCAGGTCCTCGGAGTTGGTCGAGGCGCGGTCGATCATCTGGTTCAGGCGCCCGCCGGTGAAGGTCAGGCCGGCGATCTCCCTGGAGGTGAGCAGGCCGCCCTCGAACACCTGCGGCAGCAGGCGGCTGTCGCTGGCCTTGACCACCGGCAGCTCGGGGATGTGCGAGCCGTAGCGCAGTTCGGTTTCGGACACCTTGACCTTGGCGGTCAGGCCCAGTCGGCCGAACTGGTCCGGGGTGCCGCCGTCGTCCTGTACCGGCAGCAGGTTGGTGCCGGTGCGCCCACCCCCGGAGTCGAGCTTGACGCCGAGCATGCCCAGGGCGTCGATTCCGACGCCGACGCCACCTTCGGTGTAGCCGGACCTGATGTCGAGCAGGAAGCCCTGGCCCCATTCCTCGCGCTTGTTCTGCCCGACGTCTTCGCGGAAGTCGCGGTTGAGGTAGATGTTGGTGGCGGTCAGGCTGGCGCTGCTGCCTTCCACGAACTCGGCGTGGGCCAGCGGGGCGAGGGTGCAGGCGGTGATGGCCAGGGCCAGGCGGCGGACAGGCGGCAGGGCCTGCCAGGCGGCAGTCGGCATCGCGGTATCTCCAGTCATTGTTGTTGTCGTCGGCAGTCGGGCTGCCGTGGGGGCTGGGAGGGCCCAGGTGCGATGCTAGGAGGCGAAGCTTTCGCCTGGCTTTCAGCCTGAAAGAAAGTTTCCGGCGCATTGGCTGCGCGGCGGCTGCCGTTACACTCGGCGCATAACGACAAGACTTCGGAGACTTCCCCGTGCGAATCCTGCTGGTCGAAGACCATCCCCCGCTGGCCGCCAGCGTGGCCCAGGCGCTGCGTGGCGCCGGCTGGACCGTGGACCTGCTGACCGACGGCGTGGCCGCCGACCTGGCTTTGGCCAGCGAGGACTACGCGCTGGCCATCCTCGATGTCGGCCTGCCGCGCCTGGACGGCTTCCAGGTGCTGGCGCGCCTGCGCGAGCGCGGCAAGACCCTGCCGGTACTGATGCTCACCGCGCGCGGCGAGGTGGCCGACCGAGTGCACGGCCTCAACCTCGGCGCCGACGACTACCTGGCCAAGCCCTTCGAGCTGTCCGAGCTGGAGGCGCGGGTCAAGGCCCTGCTGCGTCGCAGCGTGCAGGGCGGCGAGCAGCAGCAGCGCTGCGGCGCGCTGGTCTTCGACCTCGGCACCCGGCGCTTCAGCCTCGGCGACGAGCCGCTGGCGCTGACCTCGCGCGAGCAGGCGGTGCTGCAGGCGCTGATCGCCCGCCCCGGACGGGTGATGAGCAAGGAGCAGCTGGCCGACCAGGTGTTCGGCCTCGACGAGGAAGCCAGTCCGGACGCCATCGAGATCTACATCCACCGCCTGCGCAAGAAGCTGGAAGGGCGCGGCGTGCGCATCGTCACCTTCCGCGGCCTCGGCTACCTGCTGGAGGCCTGCGATGGCTGAGCTGCCGGGCGGCAGCCTGCGCGGCCGGCTGCTGCGCCGCCTGGCCGTGCTGCTGGCGCTGATCCTGGCGTTCGGCGGGCTGAGCAGCTACTGGAGCGCGCGGCGCGCCGCCGATACCGCCTACGACCGCACCCTGCTGGCCTCGGCGCGGGCGGTGGCCGACGGCCTGTACAGCAGCGACGGCAAGCTGCGCGCCAACGTGCCCTACGTGGCGCTGGACACCTTCGCCTACGACAGCGCCGGGCGCATCTACTACCAGGTGCTCGACCCGCACGGCGGCCTGGTCTCCGGCTACGAGGCGCTGCCGGCGGCGGGGCCGAAGGTGAAGCGCACCGACGACTACCCGGCGCTGGCGCGCTTCTACGACGGCGTCTACCGCGGGCAGGAGGTGCGCGTGGTCAGCCTGCTGCAGCCGGTCAGCGAAGCGGAGCTGGAGGGCATGGCCGAGATCCGCGTGGCCGAGACCCGCGGCGCCCGCGAGCGCATGGCCCGCGAGCTGCTGGTCGGCACCCTGTGGCGCATGGGCCTGCTGGCGCTCACCGCCCTGGGGCTGGTGTGGCTGGCGGTCAGCCTGGCGCTGCGCCCGCAGGAGCAGCTGCGCCAGGCGGTGGCGGCGCGGGACAGCGACGACCTGCAGCCGCTGCCGGAGGCCGGCCTGCCGCGCGAGCTGCGTCCGCTGGTGGACGCCCTCAACCAGTTCAACGCGCGCCTGCGCGGGCTGTTCGAGCGCCAGGCGCAGTTCATCGCCGAGGCCGCCCACGAGCTGCGCACCCCACTGGCCGCGCTCAAGGCGCGCCTGGAGCTGGGCCGGCGCAGCGAGGATGCCGCGCAGTGGCGCCAGGCGCTCGACGAGGCCGCCGGCAGCACCGAGCGGCTGACCCAGCTGGCCAACCAGCTGCTGTCGCTGGCGCGCATCGAGAGCGGTGCGCGGGCCATCGCCGAGGGCGGCGCGCAGCGCCTGGAGCTGGGCGCGCTGGCCCGCGAGCTGGGCCTGGCGCTGGCGCCGCTGGCCCATGGCCGCGGCGTGGCCCTGGCGCTGGAGGCGGAGGAGGCGGTGTGGATCGACGGCGAGCCGACCCTGCTCAGCGAGCTGCTGTGCAACCTGCTGGACAACGCCCTGGCGCACACCCCTGCGGGCGGCAACGTGATCCTGCGCGTGCTGGCACCGGCGATCCTCGAGGTGGAGGACGACGGTCCGGGCATTCCGCCGGAGGAGCGCGAGAAGGTGTTCGAGCGCTTCTACCGGCGCAGCGCCGGCGGCACGGGGGCGGGGCTGGGCCTGGCGATCGTCGGCGAGATCTGCCGCGCCCACCGCGCACGCATCAGCCTGGAGGACGGCGCGGCGGGCGGGCTGCGCGTGCGGGTGGAGTTCGCAGCGGCCGCCTAGTGGTTGACCTGTAGGGGCGAATTCATTCGCCAACGCGGCCATGTCAGGCGAATGAATTCGCCCCTACAGGGATCGCCCGCTGCAGCGAAGCCTCTGGCCCCGGCCTGGGCGGCTCAGCGCTGGATGTCGCGGTCGGCGTCGATCGTGTAGGGCAGCTCGAGCAGCTGCAGCGCCGGGCCTTCCAGACTGCCCAGGTGCAGGCGGCCGTCCTCGACGGCGTTGTCCTGCAGCACGGCGAGCAGCTCGATGCCGCCGTCGCTGCGCGCGGCCAGCGCCACTTCGCCCACCGAGCTGGCGTGCACCGGCGAGAACAGCTCGCTGCCGGGCGCCGGCAGTTCGCCGCCGTCCAGCCGCAGGCGGTACAGGCGGCGCTTGAGGCGGCCGAGGTACTGCATGCGCGCGACGATTTCCTGGCCGGTGTAGCAGCCCTTCTTGAAGCTGACGCCGCCGAGGCTCTGCAGGTTGAGCATCTGCGGGATGAACAGCTCGCGGGTCGCGCCGAACACCTGGGCGACGCCGGCGCGCACCTGGCTCAGCAGCCAGTCGTTGAGGCTGCCCTCGGGCAGGTGGGCGGCAAGGCGCTGGTGCAGGCCGTCGGCCGCGCTGACGGGCACCCACAGCTCGGCGCGTTCGCCCGGCAGGCGCACGGCGAGCAGCTCGCCGTGGCGGGCGACGCTGCCGTCGGCGCTCGGCAGGTCGACGCCGAGGGCGAGCAGGGCGCCGTCGCCCCGGCTGAGGCCGAAACGCACCCAGGCCGCGCTCTCGTCGGCCAGCTGGGCCTTGAAGAACACCGCGTACTTCTTCAGGTCGGCCAGCTGCGGCTCGATCAGCTCGCGGGCCATGGCCAGGGCGAAGCCGTCGGCCAGCGGCACGATGCGGAAGCTCGACAGCATGCGGCCCTTGGGCGTGCAGCGCGCGCCCAGGCTGCTGGTCTCGGCGTTCAGGTAGTTGAGGTTGCAGGTCAGCTGACCCTGGAGGAACTTGGCGGCATCCACGCCGTGGACGGCGAGAACCCCCTCGTGGTCGAGCGAGCAGAAGAATGCGGACATCGTGTCGGTTGCCGGTGCGAAGGTCGGGGCGGCCATCATAGAGCGCCCCGCCGACTCTTGTCAGCGGGCTGGCGGCATCGGAGGCCCTCGCTATAATGCCGCGATTGCCGAGGAGGCCGAGATGACCGAAGAAAACATCGAACTGAAACGACTGCAGTGGGAATGCCGCCGCGGCATGCTGGAGCTGGACGTGCTGTTCAAGCCGTTCCTCGACGAGGCCTACGCCCAGCTGGAGGCGGTCGACCAGGAGCGTTTCCGCAACCTGCTCAAGTGCGAGGACCCGGACCTGTTCAGCTGGTTCATGGGCTACAGCCAGCCCGAGGACGCCGACCACGCGCGCATGGTGCGCATGATCCTGGACCGTGTCCAGCCGAAGTGAGCCCTTCGAGTGCCACTGGCGCCCGTCGCGGCGCCTGCTGGCGCTCTATCTGCTGAGCCTGGGGCTGGCCGTGCTGGCCCTGGCGCTCGCCGCCATCCCGGGCTGGGCGCAGGCCGCCGGCCTGCTGTTCTGCCTGGTCCACGCCGCCTGGATCCTGCCGCGCGCCATCCTGCTCAGCCACCCGAGTGCCTTCACCGCCCTGCGCCATGACGGGCGTGGCTGGCAACTGCGCAATGCCGCCGAGGGCTGGGTGGCGGTGCAGCTGCGCCCGGGCAGCCTGGCGCTGCCGCAGGCGGTGGTGCTGCAGTTCCGCCGGCCGGGACAGTGGTTCGCCCGCGGTCTGTGCATTCCGGCCGACAGCCTGTGCCGCGACCGGCATCGCCGTCTGCGCGTGCGCCTGAAGTTCGCCCGCCGGCGCTGGGCGCCGGTGGGCGAGGCTCAGTCGGGCAGGTAGCCCGGCGGCACCAGGATGGTGTCGCCGGCCTTGGGCAACTGGCCGGGGTAGTCGAGGGTGTAGTGCAGGCCGCGGCTCTCGCGGCGCAGCATGGCCGACTGGATCATCAGCTCGGCGACCAGCGCCAGGTTGCGCAGCTCGATCAGGTCGCGGCTGACCCGGTAGTTGCTGTAGAACTCGTGGATCTCGCTCTGCAGCAGGCGCACGCGGTGCTGGGCGCGCTGCAGGCGCTTGTTGGTGCGCACGATGCCGACGTAGTCCCACATGAAGCGCCGCAGTTCGTCCCAGTTGTGCGCGATGATCACGTCCTCGTCGGAGTCGGTGACCTGGCTGGCGTCCCAGCTCGGCAGCGCATGCGGCATGCCGACCCGTTCCAGCTGGCTGACGATGTCGGCGGCGGCCGCGCGGGCGTAGACGAAGCACTCCAGCAGCGAGTTGCTGGCCAGGCGGTTGGCGCCGTGCAGGCCGGTGAAGCTGGTTTCGCCGATGGCGTACAGGCCGGGCACGTCGGTGTGGCCGCGGCTGTCGACCACCACGCCGCCGCAGGTGTAGTGCGCCGCCGGCACCACCGGGATCGGCTGGCGGGTGATGTCGATGCCGTAGCCCAGGCAGCGCTCGTAGACGGTGGGGAAGTGCGTCTTGATGAACTCGGCCGGCTTGTGGCTGATGTCCAGGTACACGCAGTCGATGCCGAGGCGCTTCATCTCGTGGTCGATGGCGCGCGCGACTATGTCGCGCGGCGCCAGTTCGCCGCGGGCGTCGAAGCGGTCCATGAAGCGCTCGCCGCCCGGCAGGCGCAGCAGGCCGCCCTCGCCGCGCAGCGCCTCGGTGATCAGGAAGTTCTTCGCCTGCGGGTGGTACAGGCAGGTGGGGTGGAACTGGTTGAACTCCAGGTTGCCGACCCGGCAGCCGGCGCGCCAGGCCATGGCGATGCCGTCGCCGCAGGTGCCGTCCGGGTTGCTGGTGTACAGGTAGACCTTGGCCGCGCCGCCGGTGGCCAGCACCACGAAGCGTGCGCGGTAGGTGTCGACCTCGCCGCTGTTGCGGTTGAGCACGTAGGCGCCGAGGCAGCGGCGGCCCTTGCCGCCGAGCTTGCGTTCGGTGATCAGGTCGACCGCCACGCGCTGCTCGAGCAGTTCGATGTTCGGGCACTGGCGGGCGCGGGCCAGCAGGGTGTTGAAGATCGCCGTGCCGGTGGCGTCGGCGGCATGGATGATGCGCCGGTGGCTGTGGCCGCCCTCGCGGGTCAGGTGGAAGGCGAAGCCGCGCTCGCCGTCGTGGTGCTCCTCGTCGCGGGTGAAGGGCACGCCCTGGTCGATCAGCCACTGGATCGCCTCGCGGCTGTGCTCGACGGTGAAGCGCACCGCGTCCTCGCGGCACAGGCCGGCGCCGGCGGTCAGGGTGTCCTGCACGTGCGACTCGATGTCGTCGCTGTCGTCCAGTACCGCCGCCACGCCGCCCTGGGCCCAGTAGGTGGAGCCGCCGGCGAGGTCGCCCTTGCTCAGTACGGCGATGCGCAGGTGGTCCGGCAGGTTGAGGGCGAGGGACAGGCCGGCGCCGCCGCTGCCGATGACCAGTACGTCGTGCTGAAAGTGTTGGCTCATGTGCGCCGTTCCGCTGGTAGATCGCTCCCTAGTATATAGAAGCCCCCGGCGGCACAATATAAGTGAACTTGAGCAATCATCTGCGTTCTTACCGAGGTTGCCCTGCCCGCGCGCGCCACTGGCTGTCGCTGCCTGGGCCTGCGTTCCTCGCGTGGCAGAGTCAGCCGTGCGCGGCGCCATCGGCGCCGCGTCCGTTTTTTTCGTCCCCGGGCCGAGCGGTCGCGGGAAAGGTGTCCGCGAAGGCGAACTTTTGTGCAGGGCCCGGGTCTATTCAACCAGACCGGATGTACTGGGCCGCACAGCTCTCCGCGGACGTTTGAAGGAGCTTGAATGCAAACCCAGGAACCGGATCAGCAACTGGTCGAGCGGGTCCAGCGTGGTGACAAGCGCGCGTTCGATCTGCTGGTGCTCAAGTACCAGCACAAGATTCTCGGGCTGATCGTGCGCTTCGTGCACGATCCCCAGGAAGCCCAGGACGTGGCGCAGGAGGCCTTCATCAAGGCGTATCGCGCGCTGGGCAACTTCCGCGGCGACAGCGCCTTCTACACCTGGCTGTACCGCATCGCCGTGAACACGGCGAAGAATCACCTGGTGGCGCGCGGGCGGCGCCCGCCGGACACTGACGTCAGCGCCGAGGATGCCGAGTTCTTCGAAGGCGATCACGCCCTCAAGGATCTCGAGACGCCGGAGCGCGCCCTGCTGCGCGATGAGATCGAGGCCACTGTGCACCGGACCATCCAGCAGCTGCCCGAGGACCTGCGCACGGCGCTGACCCTGCGCGAGTTCGAGGGGCTGAGCTACGAGGACATTGCCACCGCCATGCAATGTCCGGTGGGTACGGTGCGCTCGCGGATCTTCCGCGCGCGTGAAGCGATCGACAAGGCCCTGCAGCCGCTGCTGCACGAGGGCTGAAAGCCGGCGAAAGCCAAGAGGGTAATACCATGAGTCGTGAAGTCCTGGATGAGTCGGTGTCCGCCGTCATGGATGGCGAGGCTGATGAGCTGGAACTGCGGCGCGTGCTCGCGGCAGCCGGCGAGGATGCGGCCCTGCGCGAGCGCTGGGCGCGCTACCAGCTGGCCCGTGACGTGATGCACAGGCAGGCCGTGCTGCCGAAGCTGGATCTGGCAGCCGCGGTGTCGGCGGCCATCGACGCCGAAGACGCCGCGGCACCGGTCGCCAGGCCGGCGCGCTCCTGGCGCCATCTGGGCCGCTTCGCCGTGGCTGCCTCGGTGACCCTGGCGGTGCTGGCCGGCGTGCGCTTCTACAACAGCCAGGACGAAACCGGCATGGCGCCGCAGATGGCCGAGCAGAGCGTGCCGGTACAATCGTCCCAGCAGAAGCTGGCGCCGATCGCCGCAGCGCCGACGGACGCGCAGCTGGTGAGCTACCCGGCCGGCGCGGTGCAGGCCGAGCCCGCCAAGCCGGCCCAGCCGGACGACCTGATTCGCAGCGTGCCGCCGCAGCCGGCTGCCGAGGCTGCGGGCGCCGGGCGCTGAGGTCGGCATGCTCGAGGAGCCGGGGCGGGTCGTCGCGGTCGAGGACGGAGCGGTGTGGGTGGAGACCCTGCGCCGCAGCACCTGCAGCGCGTGCTCGGCGAACGCCGGCTGCGGGCAGGGCCTGATGGAAAAGCTGGGGGTCGGCCAGAAGCGCGGCTACGTGCGCGCACTGACCGATCTGCGGTTGGCGGTGGGTGACGGGGTGGTGATCGGCATTCGCGAGGATCTGCTGGTACAGAGCTCCCTGCGGGTCTACCTGCTGCCGTTGCTGGGGCTGTTTGCCGGTGCAATGCTGGCACAGTGGTTGGCGCTGGCCGAGTCTTTTGTCATTCTCGCCGCTCTGGGCGGATTCCTCGCGGTCTGGTGGCTGGTGCGCAGGCACAGCCGGCAGGACGTGGACGATCCGGCCCGACAGCCGGTCGTGCTGCGTGCCGAGCTGGCGGTCTGTGCGGTGCCGCCGGCGGAGAACGGCTGATCCCGGTTGGTCTTGAAGGTTGATCTCAAAGGGAGTCCAAGATTCATGCGTACCCTGAAACGCGCCATGCTGTCGCTGGCTGCGCTGCTGGCGATGGCCCAGGCACTGGTGGCCCATGCGCAGTTGCCGGAATTCACCGAGCTGGTCGAGCAGGCCTCGCCGGCCGTGGTCAACATCAGCACCCGGCAGAGCATGCCGGCCCAGGCCGCCGGCCTGCCGCCGCAGATGATGCCGGACCTGGAAGGCCTGCCGCCGATGTTCCGTGAATTCTTCGAGCGCAGCATCCCGCAGGTGCCGCCGGGACAGGCGCCGCGCAAGCGTCAGGCGCAGTCGCTGGGGTCGGGCTTCATCATTTCCAGTGACGGCTACGTGCTGACCAACAACCACGTGGTGGCCGACGCCGACGAGATCATCGTGCGCCTGTCCGACCGCAGCGAGCTGGAAGCCAAGCTGGTCGGCGCCGATCCACGCACCGACGTGGCCCTGCTCAAGGTCGAGGGCAAGAGCCTGCCGACCGTCAAGCTCGGCAAGTCGGACGAACTCAAGGTCGGCGAGTGGGTGGTGGCCATCGGCTCGCCGTTCGGCTTCGACCACTCGGTGACCGCCGGCATCGTCAGCGCCAAGGGGCGCAGCCTGCCCGACGAGAACTACGTGCCGTTCATCCAGACCGACGTGGCGATCAATCCGGGCAACTCCGGCGGTCCGCTGTTCAACCTGGACGGCGAGGTGGTCGGCATCAACTCGCAGATCTTCACCCGCTCCGGCGGCTTCATGGGCCTGTCGTTCGCCATCCCGATCGACGTGGCGATGAACGTGGCCGAGCAGCTCAAGGCCGAGGGCAAGGTCAGTCGCGGCTGGCTGGGCGTGGTGATCCAGGAAGTGAACAAGGACCTGGCCGAGTCCTTCGGTCTGGACAAACCGGCCGGTGCGCTGGTGGCCCAGGTGCTGGAAGGCAGCCCGGGCGCCAAGGGCGGCCTGCAGGTGGGCGACGTGATCCTGGCGCTGAACGGCCAGCCGATCGTGGTGTCCGCCGACCTGCCGCACCTGGTCGGCACCCTCAAGCCGGGCACCGAGGTGGAGCTGGACGTGGTCCGCGAAGGCGAGCGCAAGCGCCTGAAGCTGGCCGTCGGCGCGCTGCCGGAAGAGGGCGAGGCGATCGCCTCCACGGGCAAGGACGATGCAGCGCGCAGCAGCAACCGCCTGGGGGTGACCGTGGTCGACCTCAGCGCCGAGCAGAAGAAGGCCCTGGAAGTGGAGGGCGGTGCGCTGATCCGCGAGGTGCAGAACGGCCCGGCGGCGCTGATCGGGCTGCGACCGGGCGACGTGATCACCCATCTGAACAACGAGTCGATCGACTCGGCGAAGACCTTCGCCAAGGTCGCCGAGGCGCTGCCGAAGAATCGCAGCGTGTCGATGCGCGTGCTGCGCCAGGGTCGCGCCAGCTTCATCACCTTCAAGCTGTCCGAGTGATCGACACTGCAGTGGCTGCGGGGGCGCTTCGGCGCCCCCGTTGCGTATGTGCTGCCGGGTGTCAAGCCGTGGGTGACGCCCGCCGAGGCGATACGCTAGAATTCACGGCTATTTTCGGCGGGCACAGCCCGCGCTCTCCTTTTGAGTGTTGAGCCCGTGAGTGATCTGAGCCATATCCGCAACTTCTCCATCATTGCCCACATCGACCACGGCAAGTCGACCCTCGCCGACCGCTTCATCCAGATCTGCGGCGGCCTGTCCGATCGCGAGATGGAAGCCCAGGTGCTCGACTCCATGGATCTCGAGCGCGAGCGCGGCATCACCATCAAGGCGCACAGCGTGACCCTGCACTACCCGGCGCAGGACGGCAAGACCTACCAGCTGAACTTCATCGACACCCCCGGCCACGTCGACTTCACCTACGAGGTCAGCCGCTCGCTGGCCGCCTGCGAGGGCGCGCTGCTGGTGGTGGACGCCGGCCAGGGCGTCGAGGCGCAGTCGGTGGCCAACTGCTACACCGCCATCGAGCAGGGTCTCGAGGTGATGCCGGTACTGAACAAGATGGACCTGCCGCAGGCTGAGCCGGAGCGGGTCAAGGAAGAGATCGAGCACATCATCGGCATCGACGCCACCGACGCCGTGGCCTGCAGCGCCAAGAGCGGCATGGGCGTGGTCGACGTGCTCGAGCGCCTGGTCGAGGTCATTCCGCCGCCCGAGGGCGAGATCGATGCGCCGCTGCAGGCGCTGATCATCGACTCCTGGTTCGACAACTACCTGGGCGTGGTGTCGCTGGTGCGCGTGCGCCACGGCCGGGTCAAGAAGGGCGACAAGATCCTGGTCAAGTCGACCGGCAAGGTCCACCAGGTCGACAGCGTCGGCGTGTACACCCCCAAGCACACCGCCACCGCCGACCTCAAGGCCGGCGAAGTGGGCTTCATCGTCGCCGGCATCAAGGACATCCAGGGCGCGCCGGTAGGCGACACCCTGACCCTGTCCAACACCCCGGACGTCGACGTCCTGCCGGGCTTCAAGCGGGTCAAGCCGCAGGTCTACGCCGGCCTGTTCCCGGTCAGCTCGGACGACTTCGAGGACTTCCGCGACGCCTTGGAGAAGCTGACCCTCAACGACGCCGCGCTGCAGTACGAGCCGGAAAGCTCTGACGCGCTGGGCTTCGGCTTCCGCATCGGCTTCCTCGGCATGCTGCACATGGAGATCATCCAGGAGCGCCTCGAGCGTGAGTACGACCTGGACCTGATCACCACCGCGCCGACCGTGGTGTTCGAGGTGGTGCTGAAGAACGGCGACATCGTCTACGTCGACAACCCGTCCAAGCTGCCGGACCTGGCGTCGATCGCCGAGATGCGCGAGCCGATCTGCCGCGCCAACATCCTGGTGCCGCAGGATCACCTGGGCAGCGTGATCACCCTGTGCATCGAGAAGCGCGGCGTGCAGCGCGACATGCACTTCCTCGGCAGCCAGGTGCAGGTCAGCTACGATCTGCCGATGAACGAGGTGGTGCTCGACTTCTTCGACCGCCTGAAGTCGGCCAGCCGCGGCTATGCCTCGCTGGACTACGGCTTCGACCGCTTCCAGGCAGCCAACCTGGTGCGCCTGGACGTGCTGATCAACGGCGAGCGGGTCGATGCCCTGGCGCTGATCGTCCACCGCGACAACGCGGCCTACAAGGGCCGCCAGCTGGTGGAGAAGATGAAGGAACTGATCCCGCGGCAGATGTTCGACGTGGCGATCCAGGCGGCCATCGGCGGTCAGGTGGTGGCCCGCTCGACGGTCAAGGCGCTCAGGAAGAACGTGCTGGCCAAGTGCTATGGCGGTGACGTAAGCCGCAAGAAGAAGCTGCTGGAGAAGCAGAAGGCCGGCAAGAAAAGGATGAAGCAGGTGGGCAGTGTGGAAATTCCGCAGGAAGCCTTCCTTGCCGTGCTCAAGGTGGACAGCTGAGGACATGACTCTGAACTTTCCGTTGCTGCTGGTGCTGGCCGTCGCCGTGTGCGGCGTGCTGGCGTTGCTCGACCTGCTGTTCCTCGCCCCGCGTCGCCGTGCCGCCATCGCCGCCTACCAGGGCAGCGTGAGCCAGACCGACCCGCAGGTGCTGCAGAAGCTGGCCCGCGAGCCGGTGCTGGTGGAATACGGCAAGTCGTTCTTCCCGGTGCTGGCGCTGGTGCTGGTGCTGCGCTCGTTCCTGGTCGAGCCGTTCCAGATCCCTTCCGGCTCGATGAAGCCGACCCTCGAGGTCGGCGACTTCATCCTGGTCAACAAGTTCTCCTACGGCATCCGCCTGCCGGTGGTGGACACCAAGGTGATCGAGATCGGCGAGCCGCAGCGCGGCGATGTGATGGTGTTCCGCTTCCCCAGCGATCCCAACGTGAACTACATCAAGCGCGTGGTCGGCCTGCCCGGCGATCATGTGCGCTACAGCAGCGACAAGCGTCTGTTCGTCAACGGTCAGCCGGTGGCCGAGCAGCTGATCGGCGACGAGCCGGGCAGCCTCGGCAGCGCCCGCCTGTTCAGCGAGAAGCTGGGTGCGGCGGAGCACCTGATCCGCAAGGAAATGCGCCGCTACCGTATCGAACCGGACCGCGAGTGGGTGGTGCCCGCAGGGCACTACTTCATGATGGGCGACAACCGCGACAACTCCAACGACAGCCGTTACTGGGATGATCCGGCCATCGCGCCCGAGCTGCACGGCATGGTTCCCGACCGCAACATCGTCGGCAAGGCGTTCGCCGTGTGGATGAGCTGGCCAGCTCCCAAGGTCGGCCATCTGCCGACCTTCGAGCGTGTCGGGCTGATCCACTGATGCACTGAACAGTTCACGGATACGAGGTTGATCATGGGATTTGCGCGTTCGCAGAAAGGTCTGTCGATGGTGAGCTGGCTGGTGGTCTTCTGCGTGGCGGCGTTCTTCGCCAGCGTGGCGTTCAAGGTCCTGCCGCACTACTTCGACTTCCTTTCCCTGCAGAAGATCGTCACCGGGGTGGAGAGCGAAACGGCTCTGGATATCCGCTCGCCCGGCGACTTCTATGCACACGTGAGCCGCGGCACCCAGGTCAACAACATCCGCGATCTCGACCTGCGCGAGGTGATGGACGTGCGCATGGAGAACAACGAGTTCTATGTCCATCTCAAATACGAGAAGCGCGAACCGCTGATCGAGAACCTTGACCTGGTCGTCCACTTCGACCGCGAATACCGTGTCCGTGCCCAGTGAGTAACCCTCTGCAACGACTCGAGCGCCAGCTCGGCTATCAATTCCAGGACCAGAACCTGATGGTCGTGGCCCTGACCCACCGCAGTTTCGCCGGCCGCAACAACGAGCGGCTGGAATTCCTCGGCGATGCCATCCTCAACTTCGTGGTCGGCGAGGCGCTGTTCAAGCGTTTCCCGCAGGCTCGCGAGGGCCAGCTGTCGCGCCTGCGCGCGCGGCTGGTCAAGGGCGAGACCCTGGCCCGGCTGGCCCGGGCCTTCGACCTGGGCGAGTACCTGCGCCTGGGCTCCGGCGAGCTGAAGAGCGGCGGTTTCCGTCGCGAGTCGATCCTCGCCGACGCCACCGAGGCGCTGATCGGCGCCATCTACCTGGACACCGGCATGGATTCGGCGCGCGACCGCGTGCTGGCCTGGCTGGAGCCCTACTTCGACGAGCTGACCCTGGTCGACACCAACAAGGATCCGAAAACCCGCCTGCAGGAATTCCTGCAATCGCGTGGCTGCGAACTGCCGCGCTACGATGTGGTGGATATCCAGGGCGAACCGCATTGTCGTACCTTCTTCGTCGAATGCGAAATTGCCCTGCTCAATGAAAAGACCCGTGGCCAGGGTGCCAGCCGCCGCATCGCCGAACAGGTGGCGGCCGCGGCAGCACTGGTGGCCCTGGGCGTGGAGAATGGCAATGACTGAATCCCAGGCCAGCCGCTGCGGCTACGTGGCCATCGTCGGCCGGCCGAACGTCGGCAAGTCGACCCTGCTCAATCACATCCTTGGCCAGAAGCTGGCGATCACCTCGCGCAAGCCGCAGACCACCCGCCACACCCTGCTCGGCATCAAGACCGAGGGGGCGGTGCAGGCGATCTACGTCGACACCCCCGGCATGCACAAGGACAACGACAAGGCGCTCAACCGCTACATGAACCGCAGCGCCAGCGCGGCGCTCAAGGACGTGGACGTGGTGATCTTCGTCGTCGACCGTACGCGCTGGACCGACGAGGACCAGATGGTGCTCGACCGGGTCAAGTTCGTCGAAGGCCCGCTGCTGCTGGTGGTCAACAAGATCGACCGCCTCGAGGACAAGGCCGAGTTGCTGCCGCACCTCAAGTGGCTGGAAGAGCAGCTGCCCAACGCGGAGATCGTGCCGATCTCCGCGCAGCACGGGCAGAACCTCGACACCCTTGAGCAACTGGTGGCCAAGCACCTGCCCGAAGGTGAGCACTTCTTCGAGGAAGATCAGCTGACCGATCGCAGCTCGCGCTTCCTCGCCGCCGAACTGGTACGCGAGAAGGTCATGCGCCAGCTCGGCGCCGAGGTGCCCTACCAGGTCACCGTGGAGATCGAGCAGTTCCAGCAGCAGGGCCGCGTGCTGCACATCCACGCGCTGATCCTGGTCGAGCGCGACGGGCAGAAGAAGATCATCATCGGCGACAAGGGCGAGCGCATCAAGCGCATCGGCCAGGACGCCCGCCGCGACATGGAAGAGCTGTTCGGCAGCAAGGTCATGCTCAACCTGTGGGTCAAGGTGAAGAGCGGCTGGTCCGACGACGAGCGCGCCCTGCGTTCTCTCGGTTACGGCGATCTCTGACCGACGATTGCCACCGTTCCGGTAGGGTGCGCCCTGCGCACCCGTGCCGTTGTCCTCGCTTTCGCCGGTGCGCATGGCGCACCCTACGGTCGACATGATCGCCGCCTCTCGTCCCGCCTTCGTCCTGCACTCCCGCCCCTACAAGGAAACCAGTGCCCTGGTGGACTTCCTCACCGCCGAGGGCCGCCTGCGCGCGGTGCTGCGCGGTGCGCGCGGCAAGAGCGGCAGCCTGGCGCGGCCGTTCCTGGCGCTGGAGCTGGAGCTGCGCGGGCTGGGCGAGCTGAAGACGGTGGCGCGCCTGGAGGCGGGCGGCATTCCCCATCTGCTGAGCGGCGACGCGCTGTTCAGTGGCCTCTACCTCAACGAACTGCTGGTGCGCCTGCTGCCGGCGGAAGATCCGCATCCCGCGCTGTTCGAGCACTATGCCGCGACCCTGGCCGCGCTGGCTGCCGGGCGGCCGCTGGAGCCGTTGCTGCGCGCCTTCGAATGGCGTCTGCTGGACGATCTGGGCTATGGTTTCGCCCTCGACCGCGACTGCCGGGGGCAGCCGGTCGAGGCCGCGGCGCTGTACCAGTGGCTGCCGGAGGTCGGTTTCCAGGTCATCGCGCAGTGGCAGCCCGGCCTGTTCCACGGCCGCGAGCTGCTGGCGCTGGCGGCGGCCGACTGGCAGACGCCGGGCGCCCTGGCCGCGGCCAAGCGGCTGATGCGCCAGGCGCTGGCGCCGCATCTGGGCGGTCGGCCGCTGGCCAGCCGCGAGCTGTTCATCAATCGCAAGGAGTCCCGTCGTGACTGAAGCCAACCGCATCCTGCTGGGTGTCAACATCGATCACATCGCCACCCTGCGCCAGGCGCGCGGCACCCGCTATCCGGACCCGGTGAAGGCCGCGCTGGACGCCGAGGAAGCCGGCGCCGACGGCATCACCGTGCACCTGCGCGAGGACCGCCGGCACATCCAGGACCGCGACGTGCGCGTGCTGGCCGAGGTGCTGCAGACGCGGATGAACTTCGAGATGGGCGTCACCGAGGAGATGCTCGCCTTCGCCGAGCAGATCCGCCCGGCGCACGCCTGCTTCGTGCCGGAAACCCGCCAGGAGCTGACCACCGAGGGCGGTCTCGACGTGCTCGGCCAGGAGGCGCGCATCAGGGCGGCGGTGGAGCGCCTGGCGGCGGTCAGCTGCGAGGTGTCGCTGTTCATCGACGCCGACCCGCGGCAGATCGAGGCGGCCGCACGCATCGGCGCGCCGGCCATCGAGCTGCACACCGGCCGCTACGCCGATGCCCACACGCAGGCGGAGATGGCCGCCGAGCTGGCGCGCATCCGCGACGGCGTCGAGTGCGGCCTGAGTCACGGCCTGATCGTCAATGCCGGCCACGGGCTGCACTACCACAACGCCGAGGCGGTCGCCGCCATCCGTGGCATCAACGAGCTGAACATCGGCCACGCCATCGTCGCCCATGCGCTGTTCGTCGGCTTCAAGCAGGCGGTGGCGGAGATGAAGGCGCTGATCGTCGCGGCGGCTGAGCGTCGCTGAGACCTGGGTTGATCGTGCCCACGCTCCGGCGTGGGCACGCATCCGGGGACGCTCTGCGTCTCATGGGCGCGGAGCGCCCAGGCCCGGGTTCCCATGCGGGAGCGTGGGAACCATCAACCTCTTCTACGGCTTGCGCGCCAGCAGCACGGCGCGCGTCGGCGCCGGCAGGCCTTCCACGGTGCGGCTGCGGTCCTGCGCATCGAGGAACTCGGGCAGCGACTGGAACTTCATCCACTCGGTGGAGCGCTGTTCCTCGACGCTGGTGACGCTGACGTCGACGCCGCGCACTTCACTGAAGCCGGCGCGGCGCAGCCACAGCTCCAGCGCCGGCACCGAGGGCAGGAACCAGACGTTGCGCATCTGCGCGTAGCGGTCCTCGGGGACCAGCACGGTGTTCACGTCGCCGTCCACCACCAGGGTCTCCAGCACCAGCTCGCCGCCGCGCACCAGGCAGTCCTTGAGCGCCAGCAGGTGGTCGATGGGCGAGCGGCGGTGGTAGAGCACGCCCATGGAGAACACCGTGTCGAAGCCTTCCAGCTTTTCCGGCAGCTCCTCCAGGGCCAGCGGCAGATGCCAGGCGGGCAGCTCGGGCAGGTAGTTCTTCATCGCCAGGAACTGGCAGAAGAACAGCCAGTTGGGGTCGACGCCCACCACGCAGTCGGCGCCGGCGCCGAGCATGCGCCACTGGTAGTAGCCGTTGCCGCAGCCGACATCCAGCACGCGCTTGCCGGCCAGGTCCAGGTGCGGGGCCACGCGCGTCCACTTCCAGTCCGAATGCCACTCGGTGTCGACGTGCACGCCGAACAGCTCGAATGGCCCCTTGCGCCAGGGGATCAGGCCCCTGAGCGCCTGTTCCAGCATGGCGCGTTGCCCGGCGCTGCAGGTGCCGTCGAGGAAGAACGCCTCGGCCAGTTCGCGGCGCTCGACCGCCAGCGGCGGCAGGGCATCCACCGCCGCCTGCCAGCGCGGCAGGTCGCCATGGCCGGCGGCCAGCTTGGCGGCCAGCAGGTCGGGCAGGGTGGCGGCCCAGGCGGCCAGCGGCGTGCCGCGCAGGCGGTCGAGCAGGGCGGGAAGGTCGGCGCGGGTGGCGAGGTCGGTCATGGCAGGGCGATCAGCGAGGCGAAGTTGAGACATTGGAACCAGGGAATGACTTTCGAGAAGCCGGCAGCGGCGAGGCGCTCGCGGTGCTCGGCGAGGCTGTCCGGCTTCATCACGTTCTCGATGGCGCTGCGCTTCTGGGCGATCTCCAGCTCGCTGTAGCCATTGGCGCGCTTGAAGGCGATGTGCAGATCGCCGAGCAGGGCGTGCTCCTCGGCATCCTCGAAGCGCAGCTTCTCGGAGAGGATCAGCGCGCCGCCGGGCAGCAGCGCCTGGCGGATGCGGGTGAGCAGGTCGAGGCGCTGCTCGCGCGGGATGAACTGCAGGGTGAAGTTCAGTGCCACCACCGAGGCGCTCTGGAACTCGAGCTGGCAGATGTCGGCCTCGAGCACCTCGACCGGCAGCAGTTCCTGGAACATCGAGTCCTGGGCGTGCAGGTACTCGCGGCAGCGCTCGACCATGGCGCTGGAGTTGTCCACCGCGACCACCCGGCAGCCCTCGGCCTGCACGTGGCGGCGCAGCGCCTGGCTGACTGCGCCGAGCGAGCAGCCCAGATCGTAGAGGGCGCTGTGCGGCTGGGCGAACTGCCCGGCGATCACCCCGAGGTTCTCGACGATGGTCGGATAACCCGGCACCGAGCGCTTGATCATGTCGGGGAACACGCGCACCACCGCCTCGTTGAACACGAAGTCGGCGACCTGTTCCTGGGGGGTGGCGTAGATGCGGTCTGGGGTCTGCTTCACGGCAGGCTTCCGGCATGGGAAAGCCGGCCATTCTAGCGGAGCGGCCGGGTCGCTCGCAGCCCCGTCACCTCAGCTGGTCGGAAAAGTACTCGCCGGCGCCCTGCAGCGGTCCCAGCGGGTTGCGCTCGACCTGCAGGCGGCGGATCTGCGGCTCGCCGTTGCTGACCTTGTGCACCAGGGTGTCGTCCACCAGCACGAACACCGCGCGGAACGCCCAGCCCCGCACCTCGCGGTTCTTGCGGAAGTTGAGCACGTCGGCCCAGAAGCTGCCGGTGCGCTGGGTGTCGGTCTGGTTGAACTCGAAGGCGTAGCCGCTGCAGCGCTCCTTGGCCTGCAGGCAGGTCACCAGGCTGTCCGGCAGGTAATCGATGGGCACGTTCGGCTGCACGAACATCATGCGCACGTCGAGGAACGACAGGGTGCGACCGTTGCCGTTGATCACCGGGTCGAAGCCGAGGGAGAACAGTTCGGGACGCCTGGTGACTCCGGGCTGCGCCTGCTGGTAGCGCCCCTCGGCATCCAGATAGTCGCGAAACGGTGAGACGATCTCGGCGCGCTCGCTGGGAAGCAGGCCGCTGCAACCGGAAAGCAGCACCAGCAGGGCCAGTGCATGCGGCCGCCCGTACAGGTTCATATTGCACCCCCACATGATGAAGCCTGTCCCTATTCCTATAGGCGATCTGGCAGGGGGGCGCTGCCTGGCGGGACGAGCGGCGAAGGTCAGCGGATGCTGATCCGGCAGGCGAAGGTCCGCTCCGCGGCCACGCCTTCTTCCCAGGGCCGTCGGTAGTCCAGGGTCAGTTGGCCCTCGCCGCGGCTGACGGCGCGGAAGCGCCAGGTCGACACCCCGGCGCTGCCCACCAGGCCGGCGTCCTCGGGGGTGGTGTAGACCTCCGGGCCGAGCAGGCGGAGCGCCGGAGCGCCGCTGTCGCGCAGTACCCAGCGAAAGCCGGTGGTGGGGTTGCTCGGCAGGCGCAGGTCGAACGTCTGGCCGGCGTGCAGTTCGAGCGGATCGCAGTGGCGCTGCTGGTCGTCCAGTTCCAGGGTGCCCGGCGCCTGGTGCGCGCAGGCGGCGAGCAGGGTGGTCGCCGCCAGCGGCAGCAGGTGCAGGGAGAAGCGGGGCGGCATGGGCAGGTTCCCGTGGCAGTGTGCTTGGGCATAGCCTAGCCGATGGATATGCACTTCCGCTTGCGGGCATCGCGGCGCGGTGGCGTGCAACCGCGCCGCGGCAGGGCTCACTCGGCGGGGAACAGCACCCTGGCGACGTCGGCGAAGCGCTCGGCGAAGTGCACGGTCAGGCCTTCCCTGAGGTAGTCCGGCAACTCCTCGAAATCGCCGCGGTTGGCTTCGGGGAGGATCAGCTCCCAGATCTTCTGCCGCCGCGCGGCAATCACCTTCTCGCGCACCCCGCCGATGGCCAGCACCTGGCCGGTGAGGGTCAGCTCGCCGGTCATCGCCACGTTCTTCTTCGGCGGCTGGTGGCGCGCCAGCGAGAGCAGGGCGCTGGCCATGCTGATGCCGGCGCTGGGGCCGTCCTTGGGCGTGGCGCCCTCCGGCACGTGCAGGTGGACGAAGGCCTGGTCGAAGAAGGTCGGGTCGCCCTTGAACTTCTTCAGGTGCGAGCTGACGTAGCTGTAGGCGATCTCCGCCGACTCCTTCATCACCTCGCCGAGCTTGCCGGTCAGCTTGAAGCCGCGGTTGAGGGTATGGATGAGCGTCGCCTCGATCGGCAGGGTGGCGCCGCCCAGGCTGGTCCAGGCCAGCCCGGTGATCACCCCGACGCCTTCCAGGTGCTTCTCCCGGCGGAACAGCGGCATGCCCAGGTAGTCCTCGAGATCCTTCGGGCCGACCCTGACCCTGGCCGCCGGATCCTCCAGCAGCTTCACCACCGCCTTGCGCACGACCTTGCCGAGCTGCTTCTCCAGCTGGCGCACCCCGGCCTCGCGGGCGTAGCCCTCGATCACTGCCTTGAGTGCGGCATCGCTGATCGCCAGGCGCTGCTTCGGCACGCCGGCCTTGTCCAGCTGGCGCGGCCACAGGTGGCGCTTGGCGATGGCCAGCTTCTCCTCGGCGATGTAGCCGGACAGGCGGATCACCTCCATGCGGTCGAGCAGGGGGGCCGGGATCGAATCGAGGGTGTTGGCGGTGCAGACGAACAGCACCTTGGACAGGTCCAGGCGCAGGTCCAGGTAGTGGTCGAGGAACTCGACGTTCTGCTCTGGATCGAGGGTCTCCAGCAGCGCCGAGGCCGGGTCGCCCTGGTAGCTGGCGCCCATCTTGTCGATCTCGTCGAGCATGATCACCGGGTTCATCACCTCGACTTCCTTGAGCGCCTGCACCAGCTTGCCGGGCAGCGCGCCGATGTAGGTGCGGCGGTGGCCCTTGATCTCCGCCTCGTCGCGCATGCCGCCGACCGAGAAGCGATAGAACGGCCGGCCGAGGGATTCGGCGATCGACTTGCCGATGCTGGTCTTGCCCACCCCGGGCGGGCCGACCAGCAGGACGATGGAGCCGGCGATCTCGCCCTTGAAGGCGCCGACGGCGAGGAACTCGATGATCCGCTGCTTGATGTCCTCCATGCCGGCGTGGTGCCTGTCCAGCACCTTGCGCGCGCGCGCCAGGTCGAGCCTGTCCTTGCCCAGCACGCCCCAGGGCACGCTGGTGGCCCAGTCCAGGTAGTTGCGCGTCACCGCATACTCCGGCGAGCCGGTCTCCAGCACCGACAGCTTGTTCAGCTCCTCGTCGATGCGTTTCTGCGCTTGCGCCGGCAGGGTCTTGCCTTCCAGGCGCTTGCGGAACTCCTCGGCATCGGCGCTCCTGTCGTCCTTGGTGATGCCCAGCTCCTTCTGGATCACCTTGAGCTGCTCGCGCAGGAAGAACTCGCGTTGGCGCTTGCCGATGGTGCTGTTGACCTCGGCGCTGATCTCGTTCTGCAGGCGCGCCACCTCCACCTCGCGGCGCAGCAGCGGCAGCACCTTCTCCATGCGCTTGAGCACCGGCACGGTGTCCAGCACCGCCTGCAGGTCGCTGCCCGGCGCTGTGGTCAGCGCCGCGGCGAAGTCGGTCAAGGGCGACGGGTCGTTGGGGCTGAAGCGGTTCAGGTAGTTCTTCAGCTCCTCACTGTACAGCGGATTGAGCGGCAGCAGCTCCTTGATCGCGTTGATCAGCGCCATGCCGTAGGCCTTCACCTCGTCGCTGGGATCGGCCGGCGTGCGCGGGTAGTCGACCTCCACCAGGTAGGGCGGCTTGCGGCTCAGCCAGCCGCGGATGCGCACCCGCGCCAGGCCCTGGGCGACGAACTGCAGGCTGTCGTCCTGCTTGCTGGCATGGTGCACGCGCACCACGGTGCCGTGCTCGGGCAGGCTGTCGGGGTCGAAGTCCTCGGCGCTCTCCGGGGGATTGTCCATGTAGAACAGCGCCACGCAGTGGTGGTCGGTCTTCGCCACGCGCTTGAGGGTTTCCGCCCAGTGCTCGGGGTTGACCATGATCGGCAGCACCTGGGCGGGGAAGAACGGCCGGTTGTGCACCGGCATGATGTACAGCTTGTCCGGCAGCGTCTGGCCCTGCAGCACCACACCGGTGTTGCTCGCGCCCTCGTCGGCGTCGACGATCTCGTGAGGGATATCCTGCTCGCTCATGAAGGGGTTCCTGCACAGTCGGGATTTGTGCCTACATGGGGCCGCGGGAGGGCATTTCAACCGTGCCGCCGGGCGGCGCGGGGCATGGGGGAGGGGCGGAGGGCGCCGGTGCAGGGTGCGGAGCCGGGCTGGAAGTGCGACCGCCGGCGCAAGGCCGGCGGTCGTAGGGGCGGGGTGGGATCAGCCGATGGTCATCAGGCTGGCGTTGCCGCCGGCGGCGGCGGTGTTGACGCTCAGAGCGTGCTCGATCAGCAGGCGCTCCAGCGGGATGTCGGTGTCGCCCCGGCCCAGGCCGTTGACGCCGACGATCGCCCCCGGGCGCTTGGCGGCCAGCTGGCAGACCTCGCGCAGCTGGTCGGAGTCGCCGTGGTGGATGATGGCGTCGAAGCCCAGCTCGCAGGAGGCCCAGTCGCCGACCAGCTGGATGCGCTGCTGGACCGCGAGGGGCAGCTGGGCGAGCAGCTTGCGGCTGGCGGCGTTGTCCGCCCACAGCACGCGACAGCCCACCGCGAGCACGGCGGCCAGCTGGGCGAGCAGGTCGCCTTCGTCGTCGGCCAGGCACAGCACCCGCTCGCGCGGCAGCAGGCTGTAGGTGTTGCGCTCGCCGGTCGGGCCGGTCAGCACCTGGGTCAGGCCGCTCTGCGCCAGGCTGGCGTAGCGCTCGGCCAGCGCGGCGAGTTCGGGCTGCTGCTTGCGCGCCCATTCCAGCAGGGCCGGGAAGGCCGGGCCGCGGGCGTCCGCGCGCTGCCCCTCGCCGTCCTGCAGCTGGCGGCTGACCGCGTCCTGCGGACGGGTGGCGAGCAGGCGGTACAGGTACAGCGGGCCGCCGGCCTTCGGGCCGGTGCCGGACAGGCCCTCGCCGCCGAACGGCTGCACGCCGACCACTGCGCCGACCATGTTGCGGTTGACGTAGAGGTTGCCGACGCGGGCCGAGTCGACCACCTGGGCGATGGTCTCGTCGATGCGGGTGTGCACGCCGAGGGTCAGGCCGTAGCCGCTGGCGTTGATCGAATCGAGCAGGGCGGCCAGCTCGGCGCGCGGGTAGCGCACCACGTGCAGCACCGGGCCGAAGATCTCGCGCTTGAGCTCGTCGAAGCTCTCCAGCTCGATCAGGGTCGGCATCACGAAGGTGCCGCGCCGGATGTCCGCGCCGTTGGCGCGCGACAGCTGGTGCACCTTGCGGCCCTTGTCGCGCATGGCCTGGATGTGCCGTTCGATGTTGGCCTTGGCCTCCTCGTCGATCACCGGGCCGATGTCGGTGTCGAGGCGCTCCGGGTTGCCCAGGCTGTACTCGGCCATGGCGCCCTTGAGCATCGACAGCACGCGGTCGGCGACGTCCTCCTGCACGCACAGCACGCGCAGGGCGGAGCAGCGCTGGCCGGCGCTGTCGAAGGCGGAGGCGATCACGTCGACCACCACCTGCTCGGTGAGCGCCGAGGAGTCGACGATCATGGCGTTCTGTCCGCCGGTCTCGGCGATCAGCGGGATGGTGCGGCCCTGGGCGTCGAGGCGGCCGGCGAGGTTGCGCTGGATGATCCCGGCGACCTCGGTGGAGCCGGTGAACATCACCCCGCGGATGCGCTCGTCGGCGATCAGCGCGGCGCCGACGGTCTCGCCGCGGCCCGGCAGCAGCTGCACGGCACCGGCCGGTACGCCGGCCTCGAGAAGGATGCGCACCGCTTGGGCGGCGATCAGCGGAGTCTGCTCGGCCGGCTTGGCCAGCACGGTGTTGCCGGCGGCCAGCGCCGCGGCCACCTGGCCGCTGAAGATCGCCAGCGGGAAGTTCCACGGGCTGATGCACACCACCGGGCCCAGCGGGCGGTGGCTGTCGTTGGAGAAGTGGTTGCGCGCCTGCGCGGCGTAGTAGCGCAGGAAGTCGACCGCCTCGCGCACCTCGGCGATGGCGTTGGCGAAGGTCTTGCCGGACTCGCGCACCAGCAGGCCCATCAGTTGCTGGATCTCGGCCTCCATCTGGTCGGCGGCGCGCTCCAGCACGGCGGCGCGCTCGGCCGGCAGGGTGGACTGCCAGATCTGCCCGCTGGACACCGCGCACAGCACGGCGCTGCGCACGTCCGCCACGCTGGCCTCGAACACCTGGCCGACCACGTCGCGGTGGTCGGCGGGGTTCCTCACCGGCTGCGCCTCGCCGGGCGCCGCGGCGTCGCAGCCGAGCAGCGGCTGGGCGCGGTACTCGTTGTTGACGCTGGCCAGCAGCGCCGAGGACAGCGAGCCGAGGCGGTGCTCGTTGGCCAGGTCGATGCCGCTGGAGTTGACCCGCGCCTCGCCGTACAGGGTGCGCGGCAGCGGGATGCGCGGATGCGGCAGGCCGAGGGTGCCTTCCTGGGCGGCCATCTGCTCGACCTGCACTACCGGGTCCTCGACCAGGTCCTTCAGCGAGATGCTGTGGTCGGCGATGCGGTTGACGAACGAGGTGTTGGCGCCGTTCTCCAGCAGGCGGCGCACCAGGTAGGCCAGCAGGGTCTCGTGGCTGCCCACCGGCGCGTAGATGCGGCACGGACGGTTCAGCTTGCCGTCGGCGACCTTGCCGACCACCTGCTCGTAGAGCGGCTCGCCCATGCCGTGCAGGCACTGGAATTCGTACTGGCCGGGGTAGTAGTTCTGCCCGGCGAGGTTGTAGATGGCCGCCAGCGAGTGGGCGTTGTGGGTGGCGAACTGCGGGTAGATCGACTGCGGCACGGCCAGCAGCTTGCGCGCGCAGGCGATGTAGGACAGGTCGGTGTACGGCTTGCGGGTGTACACCGGGAAGCCCTCCAGGCCCTCGACCTGGGCGCGCTTGATCTCGCTGTCCCAGTAGGCGCCCTTGACCAGGCGGATCATCAGGCGGTGGCGGCTGCGCTTGGCCAGGTCGATGACGTAGTCGATCACGTACGGGCAGCGCTTCTGGTAGGCCTGGATGACGAAGCCGATGCCGTTCCAGCCGGCCAGCGACGGTTCGAAGCACAGGCGCTCAAGCAGGTCCAGCGACAGCTCCAGGCGGTCGGCCTCCTCGGCGTCGATGTTGATGCCGATGTCGTACTGCCTGGCCAGCTGGGTCAGGCCGAGCAGGGTCGGGTACAGCTCCTCCATCACCCGCTCGTACTGGGCGCGGCTGTAGCGCGGGTGCAGCGCGGACAGCTTGATGGAGATGCCCGGGCCCTCGTAGATGCCGCGGCCGTGGGAGGCCTTGCCGATGGCGTGGATGGCCTGCTCGTAGGATGCCAGGTAGCGCTTGGCGTCCTCCTCGGTCAGCGCCGCCTCGCCGAGCATGTCGTAGGAGTAGCGGAAGCCCTTGGCCTCCAGGCTGGCGGCGTTGGCCAGCGCCTCGGCGATGGTCTCGCCGGTGACGAACTGCTCGCCCATCAGGCGCATGGCCATGTCCACGCCCTTGCGGATCACCGGCTCGCCGCTCTTGCCGATGATGCGGTTCAGGGCGGCGGTCATGCCGCTCTCGGTGTGGGTGGACACCAGCTTGCCGGTGATCAGCAGGCCCCAGCTCGCCGCGTTGACGAACATCGACGGGCTCTGGCCCAGATGCTGGCTCCAGTTGCCGTTGCTGATCTTGTCGCGGATCAGGGCGTCGCGGGTCGCCTTGTCCGGGATGCGCAGCAGCGCTTCGGCCAGACACATCAGTGCCACGCCCTCCTGCGAGGACAGCGAGAACTCCTGCAGAAGGCCCTGCACCAGACCCTGGCGGCCGCCGGCGCTCTTCTGGTTGCGCAGCTTCTCGGCGAGGTTCAGCGCCAGCTTCTGGCTGGCCTCGGACAGCTCGCGGGGCATGCGCGCCTGCTCGAGGAGCATCGGCACCGCCTCGGTTTCCGGGCGGCGGTAGGCGGCGGTGATCGAGGCGCGCAGCACCGACTGCGGCAGGATGCTCTCGGCGAAGTCGAGGAACACCTGCAGGCCCTGCTCGGTCAGCGCTTCCAGCGGCTCCTCGCCGGCGGCCACCGCCAGGCCGTTGTGCTCGGCCGGAGTCATGCCGCTCTCGATCTGCTCGAGGTAGCTGAAGATCGCCTGCTTGATCAGCCAGTGCGGGGTACGGTCGATGCGCTGGGCGGCCTGCTTGAGGCGTTCGCGGGTGGCTTCGTCGAGTTTGACGCCGAGAGTGGTGGTGGCCATGGCTTGTCCTATATTTGTGTGAAGCGCTGCAAAGCACATGGAAGATTAAACACGAAAAAATGCAAGGTGCAACCCGGTGAAACCTAGTGACCTATCAAGGCGACGAGCGTAGTGGTTGGTGGGGTGCGGAGTGTTACTTTTCTGCACTGCGGCGTGGCGAATCGGGAGGAAAATGCTACAAAAAGGAGCATTTGAGGGTTTTCTTCCGCTAACAGGTAAAAAAGAAAAACCTTTTGCCGGAAATTGGTTGCACCTTTTGCCGGGCTTTGCCTAGATTATCGCCATCGAAGGTGCAACCCGGTTGTTCAGGGTGGCAGTCGAACGAGTTACAGACCAATAACAACCGCATGGGATCCCCCCTCATGAGCATGACCAACCCGACCCTGATCACCTTCGTGATCTACATCGCGGCGATGGTGCTGATCGGTTTCATCGCCTATCGCTCCACCAACAACCTTTCCGACTACATCCTCGGCGGGCGCAGCCTCGGCAGCTTCGTCACCGCGCTGTCCGCCGGCGCCTCGGACATGAGCGGCTGGCTGCTCATGGGCCTGCCCGGCGCCGTCTACCTTTCCGGCCTGTCGGAGAGCTGGATCGCCATCGGCCTGATCATCGGCGCCTATCTCAACTGGCTGTTCGTCGCCGGCCGCCTGCGCGTGCAGACCGAGCACAACGGCAACGCCCTGACCCTGCCTGACTACTTCACCAACCGCTTCGAGGACAACAGCCGCGTGCTGCGCATCTTCTCCGCGGTGGTGATCCTGGTGTTCTTCACCATCTACTGCGCCTCCGGCGTGGTCGCCGGCGCGCGCCTGTTCGAGAGCACCTTCGGCATCTCCTACGAGACCGCGCTGTGGGCCGGCGCCGCCGCCACCATCGCCTACACCTTCGTCGGCGGCTTCCTCGCGGTGAGCTGGACCGACACCGTGCAGGCCAGCCTGATGATCTTCGCGCTGATCCTCACCCCGATCATCGTGATGGTCGCCACCGGCGGCATCGATCCGACCTTCGCCGCCATCGAGCTGAAGGACGCCACCAGCTTCGACATGCTCAAGGGCGCCAGCTTCATCGGCGTGATCTCGCTGATGGCCTGGGGCCTGGGCTACTTCGGCCAGCCGCACATCCTCGCGCGCTTCATGGCTGCCGACTCGGTCAAGTCGATCCCCAACGCCCGTCGCATCTCCATGGCCTGGATGATCTTCTGCCTGGCCGGCGCGGTGGCCGTGGGCTTCTTCGGCATCGCCTACTTCTCCGCCCATCCGGAGCTGGGCGTGGCGGTCAACGAGAACCCCGAGCGCGTGTTCATCGAACTGGCCAAGATCCTGTTCAACCCGTGGGTCGCCGGCGTGCTGCTCTCCGCCATCCTCGCCGCGGTGATGTCGACCCTCAGCTGCCAGCTGCTGGTCTGCTCCAGTGCCCTGACCGAGGACTTCTACAAGGCCTTCTTCCGCAAGGGCGCCAGCCAGACCGAACTGGTCTGGGTCGGCCGCGCCATGGTGCTGCTGGTCGCGGTGATCGCCATCGCCATCGCCTCCAACCCGGAGAGCAAGGTGCTCGGCCTGGTGTCCTACGCCTGGGCCGGTTTCGGCGCCGCCTTCGGCCCGGTGGTGATCTTCTCCCTGCTGTGGAAGGGCATGACCCGCAACGGCGCGCTGGCCGGCATGCTGCTCGGCGCGGTGACCGTGGTGCTGTGGAAGAACTTCTTCGGCTGGACCGGCCTGTACGAGATCATCCCGGGCTTCATCCTCTGCACCCTGGGCATCCTGATCTTCAGTCGCGTCGGCAACGCGCCGTCGGCCGCCATGCTCAAGCGCTTCGACGAGGCCGAGAAGGAATACCGCGACGCCCACATCTGATTAGCTAGCGGACCCGGCCGCTCCCCTCAGTGCGGCCGGAACCGTCAACCAGGCACGGACCCTGTCCGTGTTTTCAGCCCGCGTTATGGCAGACGCGGGCTTTTTTTATTTGGCCGCAAGGCCTCTGCAGCTATGCTGCGCGGCTCCTTTCCCCAGCACAGGCCGACCATGACCGATACCCCGAAGAATCCGCTGCACGGCGTCACCCTCGAAGCCCTGCTCACCGAGCTGGTGGCGCACTACGGCTGGGACGGCCTGGCCCAGCGCATCGACATCCGCTGCTTCAAGGCCAATCCCAGCATCAAGTCGAGCCTGACCTTCCTGCGCCGCACGCCCTGGGCGCGGGAGAAGGTCGAGGCGCTCTACGTGCGCCTGCGCCGGCAGAAGGGCTGATCACTCGCCCAGCACCACGCCCTCGCGGCGCGGATCGGCGCCGCCGAACCAGCCGCGGGCATTGCGCTGGATGGCCTGCAGGCCGCTGGGCAGCTCGCCTTCGCTGACCTGGTGGCCCCTGGCGCGCAGGGCGTCGAGGGTGGCCGGGGGGAAGCGCCCGGCCTCCAGCACGGTTGGACCGTTGAAGTTGGTGAAGTTGGGCAGGTCGATGGCGCGCTGGGCGTCTAGTTGCCACTGGTAGAGGCCGAGCAGGGTCTTGGCGTTGAAGTGGATGATCCCCGCGCCACCCGGTGCGCCCAGGCTGGCCAGCAGTCGGCCGCCTTTCGCGTCGAACACCAGGGTCGGGCTCATGCTCGAGCGCGGGCGCTTGCCCGGCTCGACCCGGTTGGCCACCGGCCGGCCCTGGTCGTCGCGCGGGGCGAGGGCGAAGTCGGTGAGCTGGTTGTTGAGCAGGAAGCCGCCGGGCAGGCCGCTGCCGCCGTCGCTGAGCAGGCGCGCGCCGAAGGCCTGTTCGATGCTGCTGGTCATCGCCAGCGCGTTGCCGCGGGCGTCGACGATGCTGATGTGGCTGGTGCCGTACTCCTCCTGATCCGCCTGCGGCGCCCAGGCCAGCGGCGCGCCGCCGGGCACGCCGTGGCTGGCGTTGGCCATGCTGCGCTCGCCGATCAGGCTGGCGCGCTGCTTGAGGTAGGCGGGGGCCAGCAGGCTGCGCCAGTCGCCGGCCGGCGGCGCGACGAAGTCGGGGTCGGCGAGGTACTGGGCGCGGTCGGCGAAGGCCAGCTTGGCCGCCTCGCTGTAGCGGTGCAGGAATTCGGCAGAGGGGCGGCCGTCTTCCAGCGGCGGAACGGGCTTCGGCAACTGTTCGAGCAGGCCGAGGATCTGCATCTGGGTGATCAGCCCGGAGGAGGGCGGCGGAAAGCCGCACACCCGGTACTGCGCCAGCCACAGCTGGCACAGCGCCTCGCGGCGCAGCGGCCGGTAGCCCTGCAGGTCGGCCAGTTGCAGGCGGCCGGGGTTGCCGGGATGCTGGCGCACCCGCCGGACGATGTCGCGGGCGACCGCCCCCCGGTAGAAGGCCGCGCTGCCGTCGCGGGCGATGTCGCGCAGCACCGCCGCCAGTGCCGGATTGCGCAGGACGTGACCGACCGGCAGCGGCGAGCCGTCGGCCCGGTAGTAGAAGGCTGCCGCGGCCGGATCGCGGCGCAGGTGCGCGTCGGCGGCGAGCAACTGGTGCAGACGCGGGCTGACCGCGAAGCCCTGCTCGGCCAGCTCGATGGCCGGCGCGAACAGGGTTGCCCAGGGCAGGCGGCCATGGGCGCGGTGCGCCGCCTCGAGCATCTTCAGTACGCCGGGCACGCCCACCGCGCGGCCGCCGACCACCGCCTCCATGAAGGCCATCGGCCGGCCCTCGGCGGTGAGGAACAGCGCCTCGTCGGCGGCCTGCGGGGCGGTCTCGCGGCCGTCCCAGGCGTCCAGCCGCTGGCCGTCCCAGTGCAGCAGGAAGGCGCCGCCGCCCAGGCCGCTGGACTGCGGCTCGACCAGGCCGAGCACCATCTGCACGGCGATCGCCGCGTCCAGCGCACTGCCGCCGGCGGCGAGGATCTGCCGGCCGGCTTCGGCAGCCAGCGGGTTGGCGGCGGCCACCGCCTGGCGCTGCAGCTGCCAGCCCGGCTTGGCCTGCCAGCCGCTGGCCGCCTCCGGCTGGGACGGGCGGGGCAAGGGTTCGGGGCTCGGCTGGTGGGTGCAGGCTGCGACGAGCAGGCCGAGGCTCAGGCCGAGCGCGCGGCGCAGCCCGGGAAGGCTGGGGATCACGGAGGCTTCCTTATCGGTGGTTCTGCAGGGCGTGCAGGCGCGGTTCGACGCTGGCCTCTCGCTCCGGTGCGTGGCAGGCGGTGGCCTCGGCCAGCAGGTAGGGCTGCAGCAGCGGCAGCATGCCCTTGAGGGCCTGCACCGGCAGCGCCGAGGTGAAGCGGAAGCGCGCGGACTTCTCGCCGGCGACATAGGCGGTGAGGGTACCGAAGTGGCGCGGGCCGAGGAAGAACACGAAGGTGGCGGTGCGGTTGCGTGCCGTCGAGCTGGTCACCCAGCCGCTGCGCGTCACCGTCTCGATGCGGTTGTCGCCGGTGCCGGTCTTGCCGCCGAGCACCATCGGCTGGCCATCCTGCTGTTGCAGCACGCCCTTGAGCCGGCGAGCGGTGCCGTTCTCCACCACGTCGGCGAGTGCGCTGCGCAGGGCGGCGGCCACTTCCGGACGCATCACCCGTTCGCCGCTGGTCTGCTGGCGCTCCATGCGGGTCTCGTAGGGCGTGGCGATGGCGAAGTCGAGGTTGTCAATGCGCACGGTCGGCAGGCGCATGCCGTCGTTCTGGATGATGCCCATCAGTTCGGCCAGCGCCGCCGGGCGGTCGCCCGAGCTGCCCAGCGCGCTGGCCAGCGACGGCACCATGTGGTCGAACGGGAAGCCGAGCCTGGCCCAGCGCTGGTGCAGGTCGGTGAACGCCTCGACCTCAATCATGGTGCGCATGCGGCTGTCGCGGGCGCTGCGGTGGCGGCTCTTGAACAGCCAGCCATAGACCTCCTGGCGCTCGTCGCGGCTGGCGGCGACCACCTCGTCGAACTTGGCCTGCGGGTTCTGCATGCGATAGCTGATCAGCCACAGCTCCAGCGGGTGCACCCGGGCGATGTAGCCCTGGTCCGGCAGGTTGAAGGCGTCCGGACCGTAGCGGTAGTACTGTTCCTCGAGTTTCTTCGGCGGCGGCATCTGCTTGCCGAGGTGGGTCTTCATCACCTGGCGGAACTCCTCCAGGCTGGCGTCGGGATAGAGATAGCGGTGGATCGCGGCCAGGCGCGACGGGTACAGGCTGAGCCCCTCGATCAGGGTGTCGAACATCTCCTGGGGCGCCTTGTCGCGATACTTGCGCCAGAAGCGCAGCAGGAACACCGTGCCCTCCTTGTCGGCGAAGCGGGTCAGGTATTCCTGGCGCGGCGGGTACTGGTCGTTGGTGAGCATCTGCACGCTGTTGGGCATCTGGTAGGTGCTGTAGCGCACCACGTCGCGCAGGATGCGCACGAATGGCAGGTTGAGCGACTCGCGCAGCGATTCGCGCACCGAGGCCATGCGGCCGTTGTCCTCCTTGCGGAAGTTGCTGAAGGTGTGGGCGCCACCGCCGGTGAAGAAGGTCTCGCCGGGGCTGGCCGAGTACTTGCGATCCAGCGCGGCGTCGAGCATCTGCGTCAGGCTGGCCTGCGGGTTGGCGCGCAGCCAGTCCAGCGCCCAGCGGCTGAGGTTGTCGCGCTCGTTGGCTTCCTGGTACAGCCGGCGCAGCTCGGCTGGCGTCTTGCCGGAGTGCTTCTGATGCAGTTCGGAGACCATCTCCAGGTAGGTGGCGAGCACCCGCAGCTTGGCGGTGGAGCCCAGCTCCAGCTTGCTGCCCTCGTTGATGTCGAACGGCTGGCCGGTGGTGTCGGTCTGCACGCGCACGCGGTTGCCGTTGGCACTGCGCTCGAACAGGGTGAAGCTGTAGCGCACGTCGGCGGTCAGTTCGGGGCTGAGCAGGCGCTCGCCGAACAGTCCGACCTGCTCGGCGACGGCCGGGTCGGCGAGTTTCTCGAGGTAGTCGCTGACCGCTTGCTGCAGCGGCTGATTCAGGGTGGCGTCGACCGACAGGTCGAGGCGGTCGAGGTCGTACAGCGGCAGGCCGAGGCTGCGCACCAGGCGCGTGCGGATGGCGTTGATGCCCTTGTCCGAGGCCACCGGCGGCAGCGCCGGGTCGGTGGCCGGATTGCGGAAGCTCAGCTGCTGGCCCAGCGCGGCATCGCGCAGCGCCGGGGTGATCACCCCGGCGCCGGCCAGCACGCGCAGGTGGCTGTCGGTCAGCTCGGCCAGTTCGGCGCGGCCGTCGGTGAGGTACCAGGATGGCCGGCGCTGGGCGATCATCAGGGCCAGTACCTGGCGCAGGGCCAGACCCTGTTCGGCGAGGCTGACGTCCTCGCCGCCGGCCAGTGCGCGGTTGGCCTGGGCAAAGTCGGCGCCGAACCAGACCCACAGCCCGTCGCCCAGCCCGTGCACCTCGCCGTAGCCGGCGGCGGCGGACAGCGGCACGCTGTTGATGTAGTCGTGGACGATCTGCCGGCGCAGCGGCAGGGTCGAGCTGCCGTTGCGGTAGGCGCGGATGCTCGCCGAGAGCATCTGGCGCAGTTTCTCCGGCGCGTTGGGCGTGCGCCCTTCCGGCGAGTGGCGGAACTTCTCGATCTGCGTGGCCAGGGTGCTGCCGCCGGCGCTGTCGGTGTCGGCATGCAGCCGGCTGGCCAACTGGGTCCAGGCCGCCATGGCGAAGCGCGGCCAGTCCACCGCCGGGTTCTGCTGCGGCTGGTCGGTATCGAGCAGGTGGCGGTTCTCGATGAACAGCAGGCTGGCCACCGCCAGCGGCGGGATGTCGCGGAAGCGGTCATAGTGGCGCTGCGGGTGGCGGAAGCCGAACATCGGCTGGCCGCGGCAGTCGGTGATGTCCAGCCCGGCGTGGGTCTTCTCGCGGTAGGGCGGGTACAGGCCGCGGTCGGTGTAGTCCAGCAGCGCCGGCGAGAAGCGTGCCTGGCGCTCCACCACGAAGCCCTGGGCGCTCAGGCGGCGGATGAACTCGGGCAGGCCGACGTAGCCCAGGCGCTGGTCGAAGGGGCCTTGCGAGGGAAAGCGGATGGCGTCGCTGGGGCCGGGCTCGACCTGATACTTGAGCCGCGCCGACCAGTCGCCGAGCAGGCGCGCCTGCCATTCGGAGGTGCGCGCCTCGCGCGCCGCCAGCCAGCCGATACCCACAGCCGCGGCCAGCAGCAGCACGGAAAAGCCTGCGCGTACGCGCCAGATGCGGCGTCTGCTCGCCGCCGGGGCCCGGTAACGCTGAGGCGGCGCCACCGCGTCTGCAACTTCAGCAACTGCGGATGAGGACTGCTCGGGGGCACCCATGGCGGTACTGTCCGTGAAGAGGTTATATCGCGTACGAGCAAAAGCTTAGTCGCATTCGCCACCATGCGCCTGCGAGGTGCGGCACAGCACGCTATGATGCCGGCCTTCGGGCATCCCGGGCGGCCTCGCCTGGCCGGGAGCCTATCGACCGACAGGAGGGCAGGGATGGCAGGCAGGTGGGACTGGCTGGGGGTGATTCGCGGGCGCTTCCTGGTCCTGGCGCTGACCTGCGTGGCCCTCGGCATCGCCGTGGCGCTGCAGTCGCGCGCGCTGGATGGCGCCTTCGTCGCCGACGCGCTGCTGGTGCTGCTCGGCGCCCTGGCCGCGCATGCCGCGGTCAACGCGCTCAACGAGTACGGCGACTACCGCAGCGGCCTCGACCTGCGCACCGAGCGCACGCCGTTCAGCGGCGGCAGCGGCACCCTGGTCGCCGCTCCGCAACATCTGGGCCGAGCGCTGGGCCTCGGCCTCGGCGGCGTGGCGCTCACCGCCGCCATCGGCCTGTACTTCCTGCTGCGCCAGCCGGCGCTGCTCTGGCAGCTGGCGCCGCTCGGTGCCGCAGGCCTGCTGCTGGTGGTCGCCTACACGCCCTGGCTGACCCGCCGGCCCTGGCTGTGCCTGCTGGCGCCGGGCCTGGGCTTCGGCCCGCTGATGGTGCTCGGCACCCAGAGCGTCCTCGCCGGACAGCTCAGCACGAGCGCCGCGCTGCTCGCGCTGGTGCCGTTCGGCCTGTGCAACAACCTGCTGCTGCTCAACCAGTTCCCCGACATCGACGCCGACCGCAGTGTCGGCCGCCTGACCCTGCCGATGCTGCTCGGCCGGGAGCGCGCGGTCGGCGTGCTCGGTGCGCAGTGGCTGCTGGCCTTCGCCGGCCTGCTGCTGTTCGTCCTCGCCGGCTGGGTGCCGGCCGGCGCCGCCCTCGGCCTGCTCGGCGCCCTGCCGGCGCTGCGCGCCTGGCGCCTGTTGCGCCGCGATGGCGAGTCCCCGGACAGCCTGCTGCCGGCGATGGGGCTGAACGTGGCGGTCAGCGTGGCGACGCCGCTGCTGATGGCGGTGGGGATGCTGGCCTTCTGATCCGCCTCAGCCCCGCGCCGCACTCACCCCCTCGAGGGTGGCGAACGAGGTGTCCTTGGCGGTGAGGAGGAAGTCTCGCATGAACGGCGCATCCAGCATGTCGGCGCGGATGCCGGCGTAGAGGGTGGCGTACAGGCCCTTTTCGCCGAGCTTCTTCGCCGTCACGTAGCCGCGCGAGCTGTACTCGTGCAGCGCCCAGTTGGGCAGGCAGCACACGCCGCGGCCGCTGGCCACCAGCTGCAGCATCATCACCGTCAGCTCGGCGGTGCGCAGTCCGGCCGGCTCGACGTCGGCGGGGTCGAGGAAGCGGGTGAAGATGTCCAGGCGGTCGCGCTCCACCGGGTAGTGGATCAGCGTCTCGTCGGCCAGGTCCTCCGCGGTGACATACGGCTTGCCCGCCAGCGGGTGCTGGTTGGCCACCGCCAGCTGCGCCTCGTAGGTGAACAGCGGCACGTAGGTGATGCCGGCCAGCTCCACCGGGTCGGAGGTCACCACCAGGTCGAGGTCGCCGCGCGCCAGCGCCGGCAGCGGGGCGAAGGAGAAGCCCGAAGCGAGGTCGAGCTCCACCTCCGGCCAGGCGTCGCGGAACTGGTCGATGGTCGGCATCAGCCACTGGAAGCAGCTGTGGCACTCGATGGCCATGTGCAGCCTTCCGGCGGTGCCGCCGGCGAGACGCGCCAGGTCGCGTTCGGCGCTGCGCAGCTGCGGCAGCACCGCGTCGGCCAGCTGCAGCAGGCGCAGGCCGGCGCTGGTGAAGCGCACCGGCTTGGTCTTGCGCACGAACAGCGGCAGGCCGAGGCGCTCCTCCAGCTCCTTGAACTGGTGGGAGAGGGCGGACTGGGTCAGGTGCAGGCGCTCGGCGGCCTCCACCAGGCTGTCGGATTCGCGCAGGGCGTGCAGGGTCTTCAGGTGGCGCAGTTCGATCATGGCGGCCTCGGCGGGGTGGGAGGTGCGTACGGCGCACCCTACAGGGTGGCGGCGTTGGGCGTAGGGTGCACCATGCGCACCAGTCTGACCTGTGTGTGTCGTGAGTAAAATTGTAGATCATCACGAATATATTGAGTTTGTCTCATGTGGTGGCGGCTGTCGACAATGACCGCCATCACCAACACGGAGACAGACAAATGGCATTGGCGCACACCCTCGGCTTCCCGCGTATCGGCCGCGACCGCGAGCTGAAGAAGGCCCTAGAGGCCTACTGGAAGGGCGAGCTGGACGAGGCCGGGCTGCGCGCGGTGGGCCGCCAGCTGCGCGCCGCGCACTGGCAGCTGCAGCAGGAGGCCGGCATCGAGCTGCTGCCGGTCGGCGACTTCGCCTGGTACGACCAGGTGCTCAACCACTCCTTGATGTTCGGCGTGGTGCCCGAGCGCTTCCGTGGCGCCGACGGCCGCGTCACCCTCGACACCCTGTTCGCCATGGCCCGCGGCGCCAGCGGCGGCTGCTGCGGGGGTGGCGGTGCGCAGGCGCTGGAGATGACCAAGTGGTTCGACACCAACTACCACTACCTGGTCCCCGAGTTCAGCCGCGACCAGCAGTTCCGCCTGAGCTGGGATCAGCTGTTCGAGGAGGTCGCCGAGGCCCGTGAACTGGGCCATGCGGTCAAGCCGGTGCTGATCGGCCCGCTGACCTACCTGTGGCTGGGCAAGGTGCGCGGCGACGAGTTCGACAAGCTGGAACTGCTCGAGCGCCTGCTGCCGGTGTACGGCGAGGTGCTCGGCCGCCTGGCCGGCCTCGGTGTCGACTGGGTGCAGATCGACGAGCCGATCCTCGGCCTCGACCTGCCGCAGGACTGGAAGAGCGCCTTCGAGCGCGCCTACAACCTGCTGCAGGCGCCGACTCCGCAGAAGCTGCTGACCACCTACTTCGCCGGCCTGGAGGACAACCTGGGGCTGGCCGCCAACCTGCCGGTGGCCGGCCTGCACCTCGACCTGGTGCGCGCGCCCGAGCAGTTCCCGGCGATCCTCGACCGCCTGCCGGCATACAAGGTGCTGTCGCTGGGCGTGGTCAACGGCCGCAACGTGTGGCGCTGCGACCTGGAGCAGGCCCTGGACGTGCTGCGCGAGGCGCAGGCGCGGGTGGGCGAGCGCCTGTGGGTGGCGCCGTCCTGCTCGTTGCTGCACAGTCCGGTGGATCTGAACCGCGAGGACCGCCTGGACGCCGAGCTGAAGGGCTGGCTGGCCTTCGCCGTGCAGAAGTGCGAGGAGGTGGCGCTGCTGGCCCGCGCCCTGAACCATCCCGAGGATGCCCTGATGCAGGCCGCGCTGGCCGACAGCCGCGCGGTTCAGCAGGCGCGTGCCCAGTCGCCGCGCATCCACGATCCGGCGGTGCAGGCGCGTCTGGCCCGGGTGGTGCCGGCCGACAGCCGCCGCGCCAGCCCGTTCGCCGAGCGCATCGTCGTTCAGCGCGAACGCCTCGACCTGCCGGCGTTCCCGACCACCACCATCGGCTCCTTCCCGCAGACCGCAGCGATCCGTCTGGCGCGCCAGTCGTACAAGCTGGGCAAGCTCGGCGAGGCCGACTACACCGAGGCCATGCAGGCCGAGATCCGCCATGCGGTGAGCGTGCAGGAGAAGCTGGGGCTGGACGTGCTGGTGCACGGCGAGGCCGAGCGCAACGACATGGTCGAGTACTTCGCCGAGCAGCTCGACGGCTACGCCTTCACCCGCTTCGGCTGGGTGCAGAGCTACGGCTCGCGCTGCGTCAAGCCGGCGATCATCTATGGCGACCTGAGCCGGCCGCGGCCGATGACCGTGGAGTGGATACGCTACGCGCAGAACCTCACCGCCAAGCCGATGAAGGGCATGCTGACCGGGCCGGTGACCATGCTGATGTGGTCGTTCCCGCGCGAGGACGTCAGCCGCGAGGAGCAGGCGCGCCAGCTGGCGCTGGCGATCCGCGACGAGGTGCAGGACCTGGAGGCGGCCGGCATCAGGATCATCCAGATCGACGAGGCGGCGTTCCGCGAGGGCCTGCCGCTGCGCCGCGGAGCCTGGCAGCACTATCTGGACTGGGCGGTGGAGGCCTTCCGCCTGTGCGCCAGCGGCGTGGATGACGCCACGCAGATCCACACCCACATGTGCTACAGCGAGTTCAACGACGTGATCGAGGCCATCGCCGCGATGGACGCCGACGTGATCACCATCGAGACCTCGCGCTCGCAGATGGAGCTGCTGGAGGCCTTCGAGGCGTTCGAGTACCCCAACGAGATCGGCCCGGGCGTCTACGACATCCACTCGCCGCGGGTGCCGAGCGTGGCGGAGATGGTCGCGCTGCTGGAGAAGGCGGCGGAGCGCATTCCTGCCGAGCGGCTGTGGGTCAACCCCGACTGCGGCCTGAAGACCCGCGGCTGGGCGGAGACTCTCAGGGCGCTGGAGCACATGGTCAGTGCGGCGCGCCAGCTGCGCGGCAAGGCACGGGCGGCGGCGTAGGAGCCGACTCGATCGTTCCCACGCTCCGGCGTGGGAACGCCATGCCGGGCGCTCCTGCGCCCCGGTCGATCACGACAGTCCCGCGCGCCGGCTGATGGTGGACAACGCTGCGTGGTTGTCCACCCGACGCCTCACGACAGCACCGGCCCGGCCTGCTCGCGTTCGCGGATGCCCTGCTCGATGGTGGCGGCGACCCGCTGCAGCGCCGGCAGGTAGCGCTGGGCGGCCTGCTCGATGGTCATCGCCTTGAGCACGTAGACCAGGTTGAGGCAGCCGTAGACCCGCTGTTCGCCGCAGATCGGCACGGCGATGGAGGCGATGCGCTCCTCGGTGTTCCAGCTGCCGAAGTTCTCGCCGTAGCCGCGGTGGCGGGTGCGGCGCAGCAGGTTGTCCAGCGCCAGCGGGTTGCGCGCCAGGTGGCTCTCCTCGTCGTCGCGCTTGGCCAGCAGCTCGACGATGCGCTCGCGCTCGGCGTCCGGGCAGAACGCCAGGTAGGCCAGGCCGGTGGCGGTGATCAGCATCGGCAGGCGACGGCCGACCATCGAGCGGTGGAACGACAGGCGGCTGAAGCGGTGGGTGGTCTCGCGCACCACCATGGCGTCGACGTCCAGGGTGCACAGGTCGGTTGGCCAGTGCACCTCCTGCAGCAGTTCGGCCAGCAGCGGCGCGCCCAGCTCGGAAATCCACTGCTCGTCGCGGAAGCCCTCGCTCAGTTCGCGCACCTTGAGGTTGAGGCGGAAGCTGTCGTCCGACTCGCTGCGCCGCACGTAGCCCTCGTCCTGCAGGGTCTCCAGCAGCCGGCGCACGGTGGTGCGGTGCAGGCCGGTCAGCTCGGCCAGTTTCGCCGGGCTGGCGCCGCCGTCCACCCGGTTGAGGGCGTTGAGGATCTGCAGGCCGCGGGTCAGGCCGCGGACGGTCTTGTATTCGGTTTCGCGGGTGCTGCTCATCGTGCGCTTACCAGGAGGCCGGTCCGGTTTGCCGATATTCAACCACGCCGGCTGCTTGCCGGCCCAGCGTCCGGGCGCGCCGCGCCGGCGGATTTCCCCAGCCAGAAAAGGGTTTTTGCGCCGCTGGCAGGCGCCGTGGCCCGGGCCGTACCCCCCGAAATCTCCAGTCGATTCGTGAAAAATCCTTTAAAAACAATGACGTGCACATAGTGCACGAAAGGGCAGATAGTTTTTTTCCTTCCCGAAGCCTGCCCCTAGAATGGCCAGCGTCCGCTCTGAACAAAAAACAACCAGGGGATGAGCCGGGCTGCTGGCGTGTGCAAGGCACCGCCGCGACGCTGCGCCAGAGGTCGAGCCAAGGCGCATTCCCTGACACGACACGCCTGGCCGACAGAGCCGCCGTTCGTCTCTCCAGGTTTCGGAGGTTTCATGACTGTACAACTCAAATGCCTGTCGCATACCCCCCTGCGCGGTCTGAATGACCCGGGTGCCGAGGTCGTCGCTGAAGTCGATGCGGTGACCGCCAAGCTGCGCGCCGAGGTCGAGGCCTTCGATCCCGAGCTGATCGTGATCTTCGCCCCGGATCACTACAACGGGCTGTTCTACGACCTGATGCCTCCGTTCGTGATCGCCACCGCCGCCGAAGGCGTGGGCGACTATCAGAGCCTCGCCGGTCCGCTGTCGATCCCGCGCGATCTGACCATGCAGCTGACCCGCTTCATCCTCGACAACGACGTGGACATCGCCCTGTCGCACCGCCTGCAGGTCGACCACGGCTGCACCCAGACCCTCGAGGAAATGACCGGCGCCATCGACCGCTACCCGGTGATCCCGATCATCGTCAACTCGGTGGCCCCGCCGTTCGCCCCCTACCGTCGCGTGCGCAAGCTCGGTGAGGTGGTCGGCCGTTTCCTCGCCACGCTGAACAAGCGGGTGCTGATCCTCGGCACCGGCGGTCTGTCCCACGAGCCGCCGGTCCCGCTGCTGGACAGCGCCCCGGAGGCCATCGCCGAGTTCCTCATCGCCGGGCGCAACCCGACGCCGGAAGCGCGCGCCGCCCGCCAGGAGCGCACCATCGCCGCCGGCAAGATCTACGGCACCGAACTGTCGGCGCAGACCCCGCTGAACGCCGAGTGGGACCTCGCTTTCGTCGACCTGCTGCTCAGTGGCCGCCTCGACGAAATCGACGAATTCAAGATCGAGGAGATCTCCAAGGCCGCCGGCCGTTCGGCCCACGAGGTGCGCACCTGGGTCGCCGCCTTCAGCGCACTGGCCGCCACCGGTGCCTACACCGCCCGCCTGGACTACTACCGGGCGATCAACGAATGGATTGCCGGTTATGGCGTGGTGAGCGCCGAGCAGGCCTGACCCGCGGGTCAACGCCATCCACAACAAGAGTGCGTCAGCCGCGGTGCGTGCCGCGGCGTGAAAGAGGTCAGAGACATGAGCCACATCGAAACCCAGATCCCCAGCGAAGCCGAAATCGTCGCCCGCGCCGAAGCGCTGATCCCGCGCCTGCGCGAGCGTGCCGAGGCCTGCGAGAAGGCGCGCATGGTGCCGAAGGAAACCATCGCCGATTTCCAGGAAGCCGGATTCTTCAAGATCCTGCAGCCCAAGCGCTGGGGCGGCTACGAGATGAGCCCCAACGTGCTGAACAAGGTGCTGATGGAACTGGCCCGCGGTTGCCCGTCCAGCGCCTGGAACGTGATGGTGCTCGGCGTGCACCCCTTCGAGGTCGGCCTGCTCGATCCGCGCTGCGGCGAGGAGCTGTGGGGCGACGACAACACCCGCCTGGTGTCCTCCTCCTACGCGCCGTTCGGCACCGTCAAGCGCGCAGAGGGCGGCTACGTGCTCAACGGAGAGTGGCTGACCTCCAGCGGCTGCGACCACGCCGCCGGCGGTGCCTTCCTCGGCGGCCGCGTGGCCAACGACAAGGGCGAGATGGAGTTCCGCTCGTTCTGGGTGCAGCGCAGCGACTTCGAGATCGTCGACGACTGGCACGTGGTCGGCCTGGCCGGCACCGGCAGCAAGAAGCTGATCATCAAGGAAGTCTTCGTTCCCGAGTACCGCAGCCACGTGATCGCGGCCTACGACCAGGAGTCCCACGGCCACGTCGAGAACCTGTTCAAGATGCCGTTCTTCTTCGTGTTCTACGCCGCCGTGTCCTCGGTGATCATCGGCATGGCGCGCGGCATGGTCGACCTGTACATCGAGCACATGATGCCGCGTCAGAACCTCAACCAGGCGGTCGGCGCTGCGGTCAACGACCCGTTCATCAAGAACCGCCTGGGCGAAGCCTTCGCCAAGATCGTCGCCTGCCAGGCACGCGTGCTGCAGAACACCGACGAGGCCTGGCAGTACGCCTCGCGCGGCGAGCTGGTGCCGCTGGACGTGCGCGTGCGCCACTTCGCCACCAACCAGTTCACCGGCGGCGAGTGCTTCGATGCCGCGCACATGATCTTCAAGAAGACCGCCACCCGCGGCGTGTGGCTGAGCAGCCCGATGCAGCGCCAGATGCGCGACATCCTGGTCGGCGCCAACCACATCACCCAGAACCAGGACAACATCGGCGACCTGCTCGGTGGCCAGTTGCTCGGCAACCCGATGCCGGCGGCCAACCCGTTCGGCGTCAAGGTCTGATTCCGGATCGGAACCGATGGGTGGGCCACGTAGCCCACCCACTTCTGCCCGCTGCGTGAGAGCTACTGTCGTGAGCAAAGAGATCAATCAACTGCTGGACTGGGTGCCCAACGCCGAACTGGCCAGCCTGCCGGTGGTGAGCGCCGACGACCACCGCGTCGGCATGCGCAACCTGGCCGCCGCCGTGACCATCATCACCGCCCGTGACGGCGAGACCCATCTGGGCCTGACCGCCACCGCCGTGTGCTCGGTGACCGCCGAGCCGCCGCGCCTGGTGGTGTTCGTCAACAAGAAGGTCGCTGCCAGCGAGGCGATCATGAGCAGCGGCGCGCTGTGCGTGAACGTGCTGAGCGCCGAGCAGGAGCACGAGGCCAAGGTGTTCGCCGGCATGGTCGAGGGCGTGCACGGCGAGGCGCGCTTCCAGCATGGCCAGTGGCGCGACCTGGCCAGCGGCGTGCCGGTGCTCGACGGCGCCCTGGCCAACTTCGATTGCCGGGTGGTCAAGGTGTTCGACGAGAGTACCCACCACGCCTTCCTGTGCGAGGTCCTGGCCACCCGCGGCCAGCAGGGCGGCGAGCCGCTCCTGTACCTGAACGGCGCCTTCCGCCGTCTCGCCCCCCAAGCCTGAATTCGAGGACAGCATCCATGATCGGTACTCCCCTGAGCGAAGCCGCCACCAGCAAGTTCGTGCGCATCCAGGACGGCGAGCTCGACCTCAACATCCACTACAACGACTGCGGTAGCGGTAGCGAAACCGTGGTCATGCTGCACGGCTCCGGTCCCGGCGCCAGCGGCTGGGCCAACTTCAACCGCAACATCGAGCCGCTGGTGAATGCCGGCTACCGGGTGATCCTCATGGACTGCCCGGGCTGGAGCAAGAGCGACTCGATCGTCTGCACCGGCTCGCGCTCCGACCTCAACGCCCGCGTGCTCAAGGGCCTGGTCGATGCGCTGGACCTGGACCGCGTGCACATCCTCGGCAACTCGATGGGCGGCCACAGTGCCGTCGCCTTCGCCCTGGCCAACCCCGAGCGCGTCGGCAAGCTGGTGCTGATGGGCGGTGGCACCGGCGGCGCCAGCCCGTTCACGCCGATGCCCACCGAAGGCATCAAGCTGCTGCAGGGCCTGTACCGCGAGCCGACCATCGACAACCTGAAGAAGATGATGAACGTCTTCGTCTTCGACACCAGCGACCTCACCGAGGAGCTGTTCCAGGCCCGTCTCGACAACATGCTCAACCGTCGCGATCACCTGGAGAACTTCGTCAAGAGCCTGGCGGCCAACCCCAAGCAGTTCCCCGACTTCAGCCCGCGCCTGGCCGAGATCAAGGCGCAGACCCTGATCATCTGGGGCAGCAACGACCGCTTCGTGCCGATGGATACCGGCCTGCGCCTGCTCGCCGGCCTGCCCAACGCCGAGCTGCACGTGTTCAACCGCTGCGGCCACTGGGCGCAGTGGGAGCACGCCGACAAGTTCAACCGCATGGTGCTGGACTTCCTGAACCACTGATCCGCTTGCGGCCGGCGCCTCGCCGCCGGCTCCGTTTATCGGTCTACCCGGCCTCTGGCCGAAGCCGGGTTTCCTGCCTGTACCACCCGTCCGCCGGCACACCGGAGCGCGGGCCGGTACAGGCTTTTTATTTGAAAAAATCCTTTAAAAACAACGATGTGCACATAGTGCACGTTCGGGCGGTTTTTCATTGTCGGGGTTTTTCGGCCGTTCCTATACTCGCCGCGACAACAAAGGCCCCACGGCAGCTGCGGACAACCCGAGCAGGTTCTGACCGCGGCTTTCCTGTCGGCCACCGACAGCTTCCGGCTCCTGTTTCCCATGCGGACCGCCGGCGGCCCCCCGAATTGCGCGCACCCGAGGTTAAGTCATGAGCGTGACCCAACAGACCCTGGAACAACTGGCCGCCGCCCTGCGCGGCGCCGAGGCGAGCGGGGAGGCCGTCGAGCCGCTGCGCGGGCTGATCGGCGAGGACAACGGCGCGGCGGCCTACGCCATCCAGCGCCTCAACGTCGCCCACGGCGTGGCCAACGGCCGCCGCGTGGTCGGCCGCAAGATCGGCCTGACCAACCCCAAGGTGCAGGCCCAGCTCGGCGTCGACCAGCCGGACTTCGGCACCCTGTTCGCCGACATGAGCTACGGCGACAACGAGGTGGTGCCGTTCGGCCGCGTGCTGCAGCCGAAGATCGAGGCCGAGATCGCCCTGATCCTGGAAAGGGACCTGCCGCGTGCCGACACCACCTTCGCCGAGCTGGTCGAGGCCACCGGCTGGGTGCTGCCGGCGCTGGAGATCGTTGGTAGCCGCGTGCAGAACTGGAACATCCGCTTCGTCGACACCGTGGCCGACAACGCCTCCAGCGGCTGCTACGTGCTCGGTGGCCCGGCGCGGCGCATCGCCGACGTCGACCTGCGCCAGGCCGCCATGTCCATGACCCGCAACGGCGAGATCGTTTCCAGCGGCAGCGGCGCCGAGTGCCTCGGCCATCCGCTGAATGCCGCGGTGTGGCTGGCCCGCACCATGGCCCGCTTGGGCGAGCCGCTCAAGGCCGGCGACGTCATCCTCACCGGCGCCCTCGGCCCGATGGTGGGCGTGGCCGCCGGCGACCGCTTCGAGGCGATCATCGAAGGCATCGGCCAGGTCGGCGTCAGCTTCAGCGCCGAGTGAATTCCTCGCCCCACCCGGGTACAGCAGTGAGACCAAGCATGAAAAAACTCAAAGTCGCCATCATCGGCTCCGGCAACATCGGCACCGACCTGATGATCAAGATCCTGCGCAACGGCAAGAACCTGGAAATGGGCGCCATGGTCGGCATCGACCCGGCCTCCGACGGCCTGGCCCGCGCCGCGCGCATGGGCGTGGCCAGCACCCACGAGGGTGTCGAGGGCCTGACCCGCATGGACGTTTTCAAGGACATCGACTTCGTGTTCGACGCCACCTCGGCCGGCGCCCACGTGAAGAACGACGCCTTCCTGCGCAGCCTGAAGCCCGGCATCCGCCTGATCGACCTGACCCCGGCGGCCATCGGCCCGTACTGCGTGCCGGTGGTCAACCTGGAAGAAAACCTCGCCGCGACCAACGTCAACATGGTCACCTGCGGCGGCCAGGCCACCATCCCGATGGTTGCTGCCGTGTCGCGCGTGGCCAAGGTGCACTACGCCGAGATCGTCGCTTCCATTGCCTCGAAATCCGCCGGTCCCGGCACCCGCGCCAATATCGACGAGTTCACCGAGACCACTTCGAAAGCCATCGAAGTGATCGGCGGCGCTGCCAAGGGCAAGGCGATCATCGTCATGAACCCGGCCGAGCCGCCGCTGATCATGCGCGACACCGTGTTCGTGCTGTCCGAAGCGGTCGACCAGGCCAAGGTCGAGGCTTCGGTCGAGGAAATGGCCGCCGCCGTGCAGGCCTACGTGCCGGGCTACCGCCTCAAGCAGAAGGTGCAGTTCGACGTGATCCCCGCGGACAAGCCGCTGACCATCCCGGGCCACGGCACCTTCTCCGGTCTGAAGACTTCCGTGTTCCTCGAAGTCGAAGGCGCCGCCCACTACCTGCCGGCCTACGCCGGCAACCTCGACATCATGACCTCCGCCGCGCTGGCCACCGCCGAGCGCATGGCTCTTTCCATGATCAACGGCTGAGGAGACGCGCCATGACCTTCGACCCGAGCAAGAAGCTGTACATCTCCGACGTCACCCTGCGCGACGGCAGCCACGCCGTGCGCCACCAGTACTCGATCCAGAACGTGCAGGACATCGCCCGCGCGCTGGACGAGGCGCGCGTCGATTCCATCGAAGTCACCCACGGCGATGGCCTGCAGGGCTCCTCGTTCAACTACGGCTTCGGCGCCCACACCGACCTGGAGTGGATCGAGGCCGCCGCCGATGTGATCAAGCACGCCAAGATCACCGTGCTGCTGCTGCCCGGCATCGGCACCGTGCATGACCTCAAGGCCGCCTATGACGCCGGCGCCCGTTCGGTGCGCGTGGCCACCCACTGCACCGAGGCGGACGTATCGAAGCAGCACATCGAGTACGCCCGCTCGCTGGGCATGGACACCGTCGGCTTCCTGATGATGAGCCACATGATCCCGGCCGAGCAGCTGGCCGCCCAGGGCAAGCTGATGGAAAGCTACGGCGCGCAGTGCATCTACATGGCCGACTCCGGCGGCGCGATGAACATGAACGACATCCGCGACCGCATGCGCGCGTTCAAGGCTGTGCTCGATCCGGCGACCCAGACCGGCATGCACGCCCACCACAACCTGTCCCTCGGCGTGGCCAACTCCATCGCTGCGGTGGAAGAGGGCTGCGACCGCATCGACGCCTCCCTGGCCGGCATGGGCGCCGGCGCCGGCAACGCGCCGCTGGAGGTGTTCATCGCCGCCGCCGAACGCATGGGCTGGAACCACGGCACCGACCTGTACCGCCTGATGGACGCCGCCGACGACCTGGTGCGCCCGCTGCAGGACCGCCCGGTGCGCGTCGACCGCGAGACCCTCGGCCTCGGCTACGCCGGCGTCTACTCGAGCTTCCTGCGTCACGCCGAAGTGGCCGCCGCCAAGTACGGCCTGAAGACCCTCGACATCCTCGTCGAACTGGGACGCCGGCGCATGGTGGGTGGCCAGGAAGACATGATCGTCGACGTGGCCCTCGACCTGCTGGCAGCGGGCAAGAACCACTGAGCTGTCCCGAGCAACGGCCAGTTTCCTTCGGGTAACTGGCCTTTTTGTGCACTCCAATAAGAAAACAATCAGGTAGACCGATATGAAAACCTGCACTGCGGAAGCCCTTTCCCAAACCGCTGCCCAAGCATCACCCGACAGCCGGCGTACCTGGCTGACCATCGCCCTGTGCTTCGCCGTGGCCGTGCTGGAAGGCATCGACTTCCAGGCGCCGGGCATCGCCGCCAAGGGCATGGGCCTCGCCTTCGGCCTGGACAAGCTGCAGATGGGCTGGGTGTTCAGCGCCGGCATCCTCGGCCTGCTGCCCGGCGCGCTGGTCGGCGGCTGGCTGGCCGACCGCATCGGCCGCAAGGGCGTGCTGATCGCCTCGGTGACGCTGTTCGGCGTGTTCTCCATCGCCACCGCCCACGCCTGGGAACTGTACAGCCTGATGCTGGCGCGCCTGCTGACCGGTGTCGGCCTCGGCGCCGCGCTGCCCAACCTGATCGCCCTGTGCTCGGAGGCCGCCGGCTCGCGCCTGCGCGGCACCGCGGTGAGCCTGATGTACTGCGGCGTGCCGCTGGGCGCGGCGCTGGCGGCGATGATCGGCATCGTCGGCTACTTCGATGACTGGACCGTGCCGTTCTACGTCGGCGGCGTGCTGCCGCTGCTGGTGGTGCCGCTGCTGGTGCTGTGGCTGCCGGAGTCGGCCGCCTTCAAGGCGCGCAAGTCCGCGGCCAGCCAGGAGCCGCAGGTGCCGGTGGTCGACGGCCTGTTCCGCAACGGTGCGGCGCTGCCGACCGTGCTGCTGTGGGTCGCCTACTTCTTCACCCTGATGGTGGTGTACATGCTGATCAGCTGGCTGCCGAGCCTGCTGGTCGGCCAGGGCTTCACGGGCGTGCAGGCCAGCTGGGTGGTGTTCACCCTGCAGATCGGCGCCACCGTCGGCACCCTGATGCTCGGCGTGCTGATGAACACCCTGCGTCCGCTGGCGATCGCCGCGCTGATCTACGGCGGTCTGCTCGCCGCGCTGGCCGCCCTCGGCATCGTCGAGAGCTTCGTCGGCATGCTGTTCGCCGGCTTCGCCGCCGGCGTGTTCGCCACCGGCGGGCAGGGCGTGCTCTATGCGCTGGCACCGCTGTTCTACCGCACCGAGGTGCGCGCCACCGGCGTCGGCACCGCCGTGGCGGTCGGTCGCCTGGGCGCCATGAGCGGCCCGCTGGTGGCCGGCAAGATGCTCGCCCTGGGCACCGGCACCGTGGGCGTGATGGCCGCCTCGGCCCCGGGCCTGGTGGTCGCCGGCATCGCGGTGTTCTACCTGTTCGTGCGCTCGCGCCGCCAGGCGGCCTGACGCCTCCGGCGGGAACCCCCGTCCGCCGCGCGGTCGGGGGGGCTTGCTGTCTGGCGTTCAGCGCGCCGGGCGCTGCGGAGTGCCGGCGTCCCTGCAGGGCAGGCGGCCGAGGGGATTGCCGACCAGGCGTTCGTGGATGATCGGGCCGGCACCGGGCGCCTGCGCGCCCTGCAGGTAGCGCTGCAGCTTCTGCTGCTGCATCGGGCCGAGCAGCAGGCCGAGCTTGGTCCGCCGCCAGAGGATGTCCTCCAGGCTGACCGCCCATTCCTCCTCGCGCAGATAGTCCACCTCGCGGGCGTACAGGCCGGCGCCGAAGTTCTCGCCCAGGTCCATCAGGCAGTGCACCTCCTCCAGCAGGCGCCAGGCGCGGGTGCCGTAGCTGGCCGCCCAGCGCCGCGCCAGGTCGCCGGCCAGCCAGCCGTGGGCGTCGCACAGCGCCTCGGCCAGCTGGCTCACCGAATCCAGCTCCTCGGCGCCGGGCAGCTTGCTGTGTGCGGTCCAGGCCGGGCCCATGTGCGGGAACCAGGGCGCCAGCTGGGTCAGGGCGGCCTCGGCCAGCTTGCGGTAGGTGGTCAGCTTGCCGCCGAACACCGACAGCAGCGGGGCGGCGCCGTGCTCGTCGGCCAGCACCAGACGGTAGTCGCGGGTGACCGCCGCCGGGTTGTCCTGGGTGTCGTCGTACAGCGGGCGCACGCCGGCGAAGTGGCTGACGATGTCCTGGCGCTCGATCTGCCGGCGGAAGTGCGCGTTGACCACGCCGAGCAGGTAGTCGATCTCCTCGTCGCTGATCCGTACCGCCGCCGGGTCACCGCGGTATTCGCGGTCGGTGGTGCCGATCAGGCTGAAGCGCTGCAGGTACGGCAGGACGAAGACGATGCGGCCGTCGCTGTTCTGCAGGATGTAGGCCTGCTCGCCGTCGTGCAGGCGCGGCACCACGATGTGGCTGCCCTGGATCAGGCGCAGGTGCTGCTGGCTGCGCTGGTGCAGGCAGTCGCCGAGCACCTGTTCGACCCACGGCCCGGCGGCGTTGACCAGGGCGCGGGCGCGCAGCGACAGGCGGCTGCCGTCCTCGCGCTCCAGCTGCAGGTGCCAGAGGTCCTTGCTGCGCCGCGCGCCGATGCAGCGGGTGCGGGTGTGGATGTGCGCGCCGTGCTCGCGGGCGCTGATGGCGTTGGTCACCACCAGGCGCGCGTCGTCGACCCAGCAGTCGGAGTATTCGAAGCCTTCCTCGATCTCCGCCTTGAGCGGGCAGCCGGGGCCGAAGTGCAGGTGGCGGGAGCCGGACAGGCTGTGGCGCACGCCGAGGTGGTCGTAGAGGAACAGCCCGGCGCGGATCATCCACGCCGGGCGCAGGTGCGGGCGGTGCGGCAGGATGAAGCGCAGCGGCCGCACCAGGTGCGGCGCCATGCCCAGCAGCACCTCGCGCTCGCCGAGCGCCTCGCGCACCAGGCGGAACTCGTGGTGCTCCAGGTAGCGCAGGCCGCCGTGGATCAGCTTGCTGCTGGCCGAGGAGGTGTGCGCCGCCAGGTCGTGCTGCTCGCAGAGGAACACCGACAGGCCGCGGCCGGCGGCGTCGGCGGCGATGCCGCAACCGTTGATGCCGCCGCCGATCACCGCCAGGTCGTAGACCTCGGCCAGGGGTGCGGTACCTTGCTGGGATGCTGTCATGATGGTTGCGCCTTTTCTTGTGTGTCCCTGATCCATCGCCCGTTCCTGGGCCTGGATGCCCGACTGTTGGCTTTTGCGTTATCGTGGGTTCGGCACGCAAGCTGCTGGTTTCCGGCAACTTTTCCTGTGCACTCCCGATTTCATTCTCGACCCTTTTCGTGAAGCCAGCATGACCCCGGCCATAGATCTGTTGAAGAAAGTTCGCGCCGCGCACACGGTGCACAGTTACACCCACGACCCCAAGGCGCCGTCCTACGGCCTGGAGGCGGCGGAGAAGCTCGGCCTGGAGCCTGCGCGGGTGTTCAAGACCCTGCTCGCCGCCAGCGAGAAGGGCGAGCTGCTGGTGGCGGTGGTGCCGGTGGCCGGCACTCTCGATCTCAAGGCGCTGGCGCAGGCGGCCGGGGTGAAGAAGGCGGACATGGCCGATCCGGCGGCGGCGCAGCGCGCCACCGGCTACCTGCTCGGCGGCATCAGCCCGCTGGGGCAGAAGAAGCGCCTGCGCACCTTCATCGACGCGTCGGCGCAGGACTTTGCGACCATCTTCGTCAGCGCCGGCCGCCGCGGCCTGGAGGTGGAGCTGGCCGCTGCGGTGCTGGCCGAGCACACCCGGGCGAGCTTCGCCGCCATCGGCCGCGGCTGAACCGCCGGTTGTCTGCGATGCTGTAGGGGCGTGTCACGCCCGCCGGTGATCCGCGCCCGCCCCGCACGGAGGTAGCCCCATGCCCGCCCATCTGCTCGCCATCGACCAGGGCACCACCAGCAGCCGCGCCATCGTCTTCGACGCCGCCGGCCGGGTGCTGGCCCAGGCCCAGCAGGAGTTCCGCCAGCACTTTCCCGGCGCTGGCTGGGTCGAGCACGACGGCGAGGAGATCTGGCAGGGGGTGCTGGCGGTGTGCCGCGCGGCATTGCGCCAGGCTGGCCTCGACGCCCGGCAGATCGCCGCCATCGGCATCACCAACCAGCGCGAGACCACCCTGGTGTGGGACGCCGCCACGGGTGTGCCCATCCATCCGGCCATCGTCTGGCAGGACCGCCGCACCGCCGCCGAGTGCGCCGCGCTCAGGGCCGCCGGCCACGAGCCTCTGGTGGCGGCGAAGACCGGGCTGCTGCTCGATCCGTACTTCTCCGCCACCAAGCTGCGCTGGATCCTCGACCGGGTGCCCGGCGCCCGCGAGCGTGCCGCGCGCGGCGAGCTGCGCTTCGGCACGGTGGACAGCTTCCTGCTCTGGCGCCTGACCGGCGGCCGGGTGCACCGCACCGACGCCAGCAACGCGGCGCGCACCCTGCTGTTCGACATCCACCGCCAGCAGTGGGATGCCGAACTGCTGGCGCTGTTCGACATCCCGCCGAGCCTGCTGCCGGAGGTGCTGGACTGCGCCGCCGAGTTCGGCAGCAGCGATCCTGCGCTGTTCGGCGCGGCCATCCCGATCCGCGGCATGGCCGGCGACCAGCAGGCCGCGCTGTTCGGCCAGGCCTGCTTCGCCCCGGGCATGCTGAAGAGCACCTACGGCACCGGCTGCTTCATGATCCGCAACACCGGCGCCACGCCGGTGGTCTCGCGCCATCGCCTGCTGACCACGGTGGGCTACCGCCTGCACGGCCAGACCACCTATGCCCTGGAGGGCAGCATCTTCGTCGCTGGCGCGGCGCTGCAGTGGCTGCGCGACGGCATCCGCCTGATCGAGCACGCCAGCGACAGCGAGGCGCTCGCCGAGCAGACCGACGCGGCCAGCGGCGTGTACCTGGTGCCGGCGTTCACCGGCCTCGGCGCGCCCTGGTGGGACCCGCAGGCGCGCGGGGCGATCCTCGGCCTGACCCGCGATACCGGGATCAAGGAGATCGTCACCGCCGGGCTGCAGGCGGTGTGCTACCAGAGCCGCGACCTGCTCGAGGCCATGCGCCTGGACGGCGCCGGCGCGCTCACCGCGCTGCGGGTGGACGGCGGCATGGTGGCCAACAACTGGCTGATGCAGTTCCTCGCCGACATCCTCGACGTGGCGGTGGAGCGCCCGCAGGTGATCGAGACCACCGCCCTCGGCGTGGCCAGCCTGGCCGGCCTGCAGAGCGGGGTGTACCAGGGGCTCGACGAGCTGGCGGCGCGCTGGCAGGCCAGCCGGCGCTTCGCCCCGGGCATGGCGGAGGAGCGCCGCCAGGCGCTGTACGCCGGCTGGCAGGATGCCGTGCGCCGGGTGCGCAGCGGTGACGCCGGCTGAGCGCGCCGCTGCCGGGAATCGGGACTGCCTGGCGGGTCAGAGCTGGGCGGAGGCTTCCGCGCGCGCCTGCTGGGTGGCGATGCTGCCCTGGGCGGGGAAGGCGACCAGGTGCTCGGCGGCGATCTGGATGCCGACGTCCTCGCCGATGCGGTGATCCTCGTGGCTGGGGAACAGCGCCTCGAGGCGGGTGCCGGTGGGCAGTTGCAGGCGGTACAGGGTGGCGGCGCCGAGGAACGACTTGCCGACGATGCACGCCCTGAGCGGGCTGTCCGGCGCGTGGACGATGTCGTCCGGGCGCAGCAGCATGTCCACCGCGCTGCCCGGCGCCCACTGGTAGGCGCGGTTGCCGCGGATCACGCCCAGCTCGGTCTGCACCGTGTCGGGGGTGAGCATCTGCCCGCGGACGAAGTAGCCCTGGCCGACGAAGCTGGCGACGAAGGGTGTCAGCGGCTCGTGGTAGAGGTTGAACGGGGTGTCCCACTGCTCCAGGCGGCCGTTGTTGAACACGCCGACCTGGTCGCAGACCGCGAAGGCTTCCTCCTGGTCGTGGGTGACCAGGATGGCGCTGGTGCCGCGCGACTTGAGGATCTCGCGCACCTCGTGGCTGAGGCTGCGGCGCAGCTCGACGTCGAGGTTGGAGAACGGCTCGTCGAGCAGCAGCAGGCGCGGCTCGGGCGCCAGCGCGCGGGCCAGGGCGACGCGCTGCTGCTGGCCGCCGGACAGCTCGTGCGGGTAGCGCTTGCCCAGCGGGCCGAGCTGCACCAGTTCGAGCATCTCGGCGGCGATGCGTTCGCGCTCGGGGTGCTTGCGGATGCCGAAGGCGATGTTCTCCAGCACCGTCAGGTGCGGGAACAGCGCATAGTCCTGGAACACCATGCCGATGCGGCGCTTCTCCGGGGCGAGGGTGAAGCCGGGGCTGGAGATCACCTCGCCGGCCAGCTCGATGGAGCCGGCGTGCACCGGCTCGAAGCCGGCGATGGCGCGCAGGGTGGTGGTCTTGCCGCAGCCCGAGGGGCCGAGCAGGCAGCCGATGTCGCCGGCGTTGAGGTGCAGGTTGAGCTGCTGCACCACCTGCTGTCCGTGGTAGCCGCAGGCCAGGTCGCGCAGTTGAAGCAGCAGTCTGTGGGGCATCGCCGGCGGGTCCTTGTGCGTTAGGCGGGGTAGGCGTGTTCGACCAGGAACTCGAGCAGCGCCTTCTGCGCGTGCAGGCGGTTCTCCGCCTGGTCCCAGGCCACCGAGCGCGGGTCATCGAGCAGGTCGACGCTGATCTCCTCGCCGCGGTGCGCCGGCAGGCAGTGCATGAACAGCACGTCGGCGGCGGCGTGGTCGAGCAGCTGGCGGCTGACCTGGTAGGGCGCGAAGCGCTGCATGCGGGCCGCGGCTTCCTCTTCCTGGCCCATCGAGGCCCACACGTCGGTGCTCACCAGGTGGGCGCCGGCCACCGCCTCGCGCGGGTCGCGCAGGATGGTCACCCGGCCGTCGGCCTGGTCGAGGAACTGCTGCTTGGGCTCGTAGCCCTCCGGGCAGGCGACCCTGAGCTGGAAGTCGAACTGCACCGCCGCCTGGGCGTAGGTGTTGCACATGTTGTTGCCGTCGCCGACCCAGGCCACGGTCTTGCCCTGGATGGAACCGCGGTGCTCGTGGAAGGTCTGCATGTCGGCCAGCAGCTGGCAGGGGTGCAGGTCGTCGGTCAGGCCGTTGATCACCGGCACGCTGGAGTGGGCGGCGAAGTCGAGGACGTTCTGGTGGGCGTAGGTGCGGATCATCACCGCGTCGAGCATGCGCGACATGACGATGGCCGAGTCGCTGATCGGCTCGCCGCGGCCGAGCTGGGTGTCTCGCGGCGACAGGAAGATGGCCTGGCCGCCGAGCTGGATCATGCCGGCCTCGAAGGACAGGCGGGTGCGGGTCGAGGCCTTCTCGAAGATCATGCCCAGCACGCGGTTCTTCAGGGGCTCGTAGAGTACGCTGCGGTTGCGCAGATCTTTCAGCTCGATGCCTCGGCGAATCAGGCTGGCCAGCTCCTGGGGCGTGCAGTCCATCAACGAGAGAAAGTGCCGTACACTCATTATTCACTACCTGGTCAAGACAGGCCGCAGAGATGACCGACTTCGAATAAAAACGGACGAGAACTGCGGCGGGACCGCACTGTGCGGTACTCGAGAAAAGAAACCGATCTTATAAGGAAATTGCGCGGCTGCGCAAACCGGTACGCCCGGCTGCACGGGGCGTCAGCATGGCTTGTGCAATGCGCCACTCACGGGCATTTCGCCGCAGTTGCCGCCGGCGCGCAAGACCGAGCGCCGTGCACGGGATTTGGTTACAATCGGCCCATCCTGCCGGCCCCGGGCCGGGAAACTTCAGCCGAGGTAGACCATGGACATCATCGAAACCATCAAAGAGCAGATCGCCAGCAACCCCGTCCTGCTGTACATGAAGGGCTCGCCCAACGCGCCGCAGTGCGGCTTCTCCGCGCGCGCCTCGCAGGCGGTGATGGCCTGTGGCGAGAAGTTCGCCTACGTCGACATCCTGCAGCACCCGGAAATCCGCGCCAACCTGCCGAAGTACGCCAACTGGCCGACCTTCCCGCAGCTGTGGGTCGACGGCGAGCTGATCGGCGGCAGCGACATCATCCTCGAGATGCACCAGAAGGGCGAACTGCAGCCGCTGATCAAGGCCGCGGTGCACAAGGGCGAGTGAGCGTCCGACATATCCGGAAATGAAAAGGCCCCTCGTTCGAGGGGCCTTTTCATTGGGGCAGGGAATCACTCGTCCATCTGCGACTGCAGGTAGTTCTCCAGGCCGACCTTCTCGATCAGGCCGAGCTGAGTTTCCAGCCAGTCGATGTGCTCCTCCTCGGATTCGAGGATGTCTTCCAGCAGTTCGCGGCTGCCGTAGTCGCCGACGCTCTCGCAGTAGGCGATGGCCTCCTTGAGGTCGACCAGGCCCTTCTGCTCCAGCTTGAGGTCGCACTCGAGCATTTCCTTGGTGTTCTCGCCGATCAGCAGCTTGCCGAGGTCCTGCAGGTTGGGCAGGCCCTCGAGGAACAGGATGCGCTTGGTCAGCTTGTCGGCATGCTTCATCTCGTCGATGGATTCGTGGTACTCGTGCTTGCCAAGCTTGTCCAGGCCCCAGTCCTCGTACATGCGCGCGTGCAGGAAGTACTGGTTGATCGCGATCAGCTCGTTGCCGAGGATCTTGTTCAGGTGCTGGATGACCTTCTTGTCGCCTTTCATGCCTGTGGTCCGCCTTGACTGTGATGACTGACGCATCAGTCTGTGTCGGCTCCAGGGGGCTGTCAAATGCAGGAGTCTGCAAGCGCCGCCGGGCGGCGGCGCGGGAGGGGATGCGGCGGGAGCGGGCGCGCTCAGGCGGCGGCGAAGGCGACCGGATGGGCGAGGGCGAGCTGGGCCTGGTGCACGTCGTGGATGGTGTGGCGCACCAGCTTCTTGGCTTCGCAGGCGCACTTGCCGCACTGGGTGCCGACGCCGGTCGCCTCGCGCACCTGACGGTAGCTGCAGCAGCCCTCGTAGATGGCGTCGCGAATCTGGTGGTCGGTCACACCCAAGCAAAGACAGACGTACATGGCGCTACCTGCGGCAAGTGGTTGATGCGTCGATCCTAGTTTTAATGAGAAGTATTGTCAAACACGAGAGATGACCATTTGTCGCCCGCCCGAGCGGGTTGGCATCCGGATTGCGGGCATGAAAAACCCGGCCGCAGCCGGGTTCTTCAGCGGACTCGAGGTTCAGTCCTCGAAGTCCATCCAGCCGCCCAGTTCCTTCCAGCGGTTGACGATGCCGCAGAACAGCTCGGCGGTCTTCTCGGTGTCGTAGCGGGCGTTGTGCGCCTCGCGGTTATCGAACGGGATGTCCGCCGCCTGGCAGGCCTTGGCCAGCACGGTCTGGCCGTAGGCGAGGCCGGCCAGCGTCGCGGTGTCGAAGCTGGAGAACGGGTGGAACGGGTTGCGCTTGATCCCGGTGCGGTTGACTGCGGCATTGAGGAAGCCGAGGTCGAAGCTGGCGTTGTGGCCGACCAGCACGGCGCGCTTGCAGCCGCTGGACTTCAGCGACTTGCGCACGCCCTTGAAGATCTCGCCCAGCGCCTGCTCCTCGCTCACCGCCATGCGCAGCGGGTGGCCGAGCTTGATGCCGGTGAAGTCCAGCGCGGCCTGCTCGATGTTGGCGCCCTCGAACGGCTCCACCCGGTAGAAGTAGGTGTGCTCGGGATAGAGGAAGCCGTCGTCGTCCATGGCGATGGTGGTGGCGGCGATCTCCAGCAGAGCGTCGGTGGCGCTGTTGAAGCCGCCGGTCTCGACGTCCACCACCACCGGCAGGAAGCCGCGGAAGCGCCGCGCCATCGGCGGCTTGAAGCCGCCGGCGTGGGGTTCCTGTTCGTAGTCCTCGTAGTCGATCTGCTCGCTCATGCCTCGCCCTCCAGCACGCGCCAGCGGATCTTCTCGCCGGCGCGCAGCGGCACCAGCTGCTGCTCGCCGAAGTGCAGCTCGGTCGGCGCCACCCAGTCCTCGCGGACCAGGGTGATGCGGTCGCTGTTGCGCGGCAGGCCGTAGAAGTCCGGGCCGAAGCAGCTGGCGAAGCCTTCCAGCCTGTCCAGCGCGCCGCGGCTGTCAAAGGCCTCGGCGTACAGCTCGATGGCGGCGTAGGCGGTGTAGCATCCGGCGCAGCCGCAGGCGGCTTCCTTGGCGTGGCGGGCGTGCGGCGCCGAGTCGGTGCCGAGGAAGAACTTCGGGTTGCCGCTGGTGGCGGCGTCCAGCAGGGCCTGCTGGTGAGTGTTGCGCTTGAGGATCGGCAGGCAATAGAAGTGCGGACGGATGCCGCCGACCAGCATGTGGTTGCGGTTGTACAGCAGGTGGTGGGCGGTGATGGTGGCGGCGACGTTGGCCGGCGCCTCCAGCACGAACTGCGCGGCATCGCCGGTGGTGATGTGCTCGAACACCACCTTGAGGGTCGGGAAGCGCTGCACCACGCGGCTGAGGTTCTCGTCGATGAAGCGCTTCTCGCGGTCGAACACGTCGATGTCGGCGTGGGTCACCTCGCCGTGCACCAGCAGCGGCAGGCCGACCTCGGCCATCGCCTCCAGCACCGGGAAGATGTTGTCGATGCTGGTGACGCCCGAATCCGAGTTGGTGGTGGCGCCGGCCGGGTACAGCTTGGCGGCGTGCACCAGGCCGCCGGCCTTGGCCGCGCGGATCTCCTCGGGACTGGTCTTGTCGGTGAGGTAGAGCACCATCAGCGGCTCGAAGCGGCTGCCGGCCGGACGCTGGGCCAGGATGCGCTCGCGGTAGGCCGCGGCCTGCTCGGCGTTGCGCACCGGCGGCACCAGGTTGGGCATGATGATGGCGCGGCCGAAGGTGCGCGCGGCGTCGGGCACGGTGTGCGCCAGGGCGGCGCCGTCGCGCAGGTGGATGTGCCAGTCGTCGGGACGCAGCAGGGTCAGGCGGTCGGACATGCGGGGAATTCCAGGCGGGATGACTCGTGGGGCACGATGCTACCGAAAAGCCGCCGGACGGTCACGCGGCGCCCCGCCGGGCGGCCCGTTCCCCTGTAAATTCGTCGGAGGCGGGGCTAGAATGCCTCTTTTCGTAGCAACCCCCCGTGGAGTAACGAATGGCGGACGTGAAAAAGGTAGTTCTGGCCTATTCCGGTGGCCTGGACACCTCGGTGATCCTCAAGTGGCTGCAGGATACCTACAACTGCGAAGTGGTGACCTTCACCGCTGACCTGGGTCAGGGCGAGGAAGTGGAGCCGGCGCGTGCCAAGGCCCAGGCCCTGGGCGTCAAGGAAATCTTCATCGACGACCTGCGCGAAGAGTTCGTGCGCGACTTCGTGTTCCCGATGTTCCGCGCCAACACCGTGTACGAAGGCGAGTACCTGCTGGGTACCTCCATCGCCCGTCCGCTGATCGCCAAGCGCCTGATCGAGATCGCCAACGCCACCGGCGCCGACGCCATCTCCCACGGCGCCACCGGCAAGGGTAACGACCAGGTGCGCTTCGAGCTGGGCGCCTACGCGCTGAAGCCGGGCGTCAAGGTCATCGCCCCTTGGCGCGAGTGGGACCTGCTGTCGCGCGAGAAGCTGATGGACTACGCCGCCAAGCACGAGATCCCGATCGAGCGCCACGGCAAGAAGAAGTCGCCGTACTCCATGGACGCCAACCTGCTGCACATCTCCTACGAGGGCGGCGTGCTGGAGGACACCTGGACCGAGCACGAAGAGGACATGTGGCGCTGGACTAAGTCCCCGGAGAAGGCTCCGGACGTGCCGACCTACATCGAGCTGACCTACCGCGCCGGTGACATCGTCGCCATCGACGGCATCGAGCTGACCCCGGCCCAGGTGCTGACCCAGCTGAACAAGGTCGGCGGCGAGAACGGCATCGGCCGCCTCGACATCGTCGAGAACCGCTACGTCGGCATGAAGTCGCGCGGCTGCTACGAGACCCCCGGTGGCACCATCATGCTCAAGGCCCACCGCGCCATCGAGTCGATCACCCTCGACCGCGAAGTGGCCCACCTGAAAGACGAGCTGATGCCCAAGTACGCCAGCCTGATCTACAACGGCTACTGGTGGAGCCCGGAGCGTCTGATGCTGCAGCAGATGATCGACGCCTCCCAGGCCAGCGTGAACGGCGTGGTGCGCCTGAAGCTGTACAAGGGCAACGTCATCGTGGTCGGCCGCAAGTCCGACGACTCGCTGTTCGACGCCAACATCGCCACCTTCGAGGACGATGCCGGCGCCTACAACCAGGCCGACGCCGCGGGCTTCATCAAGCTCAACGCGCTGCGCATGCGCATCGCCGCCGGCAAGGGCCGCAGCCCGCTGAACTAAGCGACTGCGTCTGCCTCTGCTGCACAAGAACCCCGGCCCCGTGCCGGGGTTCTTGTTTTCAGGGGGGCCGGCCGGGCGGTTGGCCGCCACGGGGTTGCCTGTGCTGAACTCCCGGTGATTGGAGGGCTGCGCCACTGGCCGTATGATGGGCCGTCGCTGCGTGCGGGCTGCCGAATGGCGCAAGCGCACCAGCAAGGAATCGGTGTCGAATGGAAGCTTTCCGACTTTTTCCCCCGACATGCGACGCAGTCCCCGACCGGGCGGCGCGCTCGTCGGCACTGGGGAGGGGCGGCCTTCTTCCGGCACTCGATGAGTGGCAAGGGATCTGGCCTCCGGGGAGAGGTGCCGATGACGGACGCGGTCTATGCAGTCGTATTCAAGGGCGAGGTGCTCGAGGGGTTCAGCAGGGAGCAGGTGCAGGCAAGCTTCGCCCGCCTGTTCGGGCTGAGCGGGGAGCGCCTGGAGCAACTGTTCGCTCAGCCACGCGTGGTGCTGAAGAAGGGGCTCGGTCAGGACGAGGCCAGGCGCTACAGCAGTGCCTTGCAGCGCATCGGTGCGGCCACGGGCGTGGAGCGCATGGCCGGCACCCAGCCGCCGAGCGCAGTCCGGCCCGCTGCGCCGCCGCCAGCGCAGGGCGCCGGCGCGGGAGCGCGGCCGGCGGCTGTGCAGCTTGCGATCGTCAGGCCGGACGACGACGCTCCGCACGAGCGGCCCGGGTCTGGGCGGGCGGGCAGCCCGCGCGAAAGGGTGGTCTTCGATGGCGTGTCGCCACGCGCTGCTGACATTCCGCCGCTCAAGGCCGGCGTGGATGCCCCGGCGGACCGGCCGGCCGCGCGGCGGCAGCTGCCCTTCCAGTTCAACGGCAACGGCTTCGAGTTCTTCCGCATCTGGATCGTCAACATCCTGCTGTCCATCGTCACCTTGGGCATCTATTCGGCCTGGGCCAAGGTGCGCACGCAGCGCTACTTCTACGGCAACACCCAGCTGGACGGCAGCAGCTTCGATTACCTGGCCGATCCGCTGAAGATCCTCAAGGGACGGCTGATCGCCTTCGCCTGCCTGCTGATCTACTCCGTCGTCGGCGAGTTCTCGGTGGCGCTCGGACTGCTGGTGAGTCTGCTGTTCATCGCCGCGCTGCCGTGGATCGTCGTGCGCGGGCTGAGCTTCCGCAACAGCAACAGCGCCTGGCGCGGGGTGCGTTTCGGCTTCGATGGCCGCTATGGCGAAGCGGCGATGGTCTTCCTGGTGTGGCCGCTGCTGAGCGCGCTGACCCTGGGCATCCTGACGCCGCTGACCATGCACAAGCAGCAGAGCTTCATCGCTGGCAACAGCCGCTATGGCACCGCGCGTTTCGAGCTCGACGTCGGGGCGCGTCCGTTCTACATGGCCTTCCTGGCGATGCTGGGCATCGGCGTCCTGACCGCTCTGCTGCTGGGCGTGGTACGCGGTCTGGTGCCGGTGCTGGTGCCGGTCGTGGCGGTGACGGGCTATCTGCTGATGTTCGCCTTCTTCAGCGTCAGGTTCACCAACCTCGTCTACGGCAACCTGGTGCTCGGCGACAACCGCCTGGCCGCGCGCTACGAGCTGGGCAGCTTCATCCGCCTGATGCTGGGCAACATGCTCGGTACGCTGCTGACGCTGGGCCTGTTCTATCCATGGGCGAGGGTGCGCACCGCGCGCTACGCCGCCGAGCACATGACGCTGGTCGCCTGCGACGATCTCGACGGCTTTGTCGCCGCCCGGCGCGAGGAGGTGTCCTCCCTCGGCGGCGAGCTCGGCGAGATGTTCGACGTGGAACTGGCCCTGTGAGCGCAGCGGCCGAGTACGTGCTGGCCGGGACCTGGTTCGCCGGAACCTCGTCACGGCCGGTGGCGGCCAGGCTGCTGTGCGCCGACGGTCGCCTGCGGGTGACCGCAGGCGACGAGCTGCTGGCCGGGCCGCTGCCGCTGGCCGAGGTGGTGGTCAGTTCGCGGCTGGGCAGCACGCCGCGCATGCTGCGCTTCGCCGACGGCGCCTGCTTCGAGACCGCCGACAACGCCGGCGTCGACCGGCTGCTCGCCGGCCAGGGCCGCCGGCATGGCCTGGTGCACCGCCTGGAGTCCAGCCTGCGCTACGTGCTGCTCGGCCTGCTGGTGACCGTCGGCTTCGTCTGGGGCGGCGTTCGTCATGGCATCCCCCAGCTGGCCGAAGCCACCGCCTTCGCCCTGCCGGCGACGGTCAGTCGGCAGGTCGGCGAGGGGGTGCTTGAGCTGCTCGACGACGAGCTGCTGTTTCCTTCCGAGTTGCCTGCCGGGGAGCAGGCGCGGCTGCGCCAGCGCTTCGCGCCGATGATGGCGAGCGGCGGCCTGCCGATCCGCCTCGAGTTCCGCAAGGCGGCCGCCGAGTTGGGCGCGAACGCCTTCGCGCTGCCCTCGGGCACGGTGGTCTTCACCGACCAGCTGGTGAGGCTGGCCGAGCGCGACGAGGAACTGCTCGGCGTGCTGGCCCACGAGATCGGCCACATCGAGCGCCGCCACGGCCTGCGCCAGGTCCTGCAGGGTTCGGCGCTCGGCCTGCTGGCGATGACGGTGACCGGCGACCTGTCTTCGGTATCGTCGCTGATCGCCGGCATACCGGTGATCCTGACCCAGCTCGGCTACTCGCGCGATTTCGAGCACGAGGCGGACCGCTTCGCCGCCGAGCTTATGGTCAGCCAGGGTATCGATCCGGCCCTGCTGGGCAGCATGCTGATGCGCCTGGAGCAGGACGTGCGCAAATGCCCGCAGCCCGGGCGCTGCGAGGCGCCGGAGCATGGCTGGTCGAGCTACCTCTCCACTCATCCGCCCACGGCCGAGCGCCTGCGGCAGCTCGGCGGCCGCTGACGCCGAGGAGCGGTCTCGATGCAGGCCTCGAACGCGCCCCGGCGGGCGCTGCATGGGCAGCGCGACAACAGGGTAGAATCCGGATATTGCGCAACCGACCAAGGAGAATCCCGATGAGACTGCTGCACACCATGCTGCGGGTTGGCGATATGGACAAGTCGATCGCCTTCTACACTGAAGTGCTGGGCATGACCCTGCTGCGCCGCAAGGACTACCCGGACGGCCAGTTCACCCTGGCCTTCGTCGGCTACGGCAACGAGGCCGAGAACAGCGTGATCGAGCTGACCTACAACTGGGGCGTCGACAGCTACGAGCTGGGCACCGGCTACGGCCACATCGCCCTGGAAGTCGAGGACGTCTACAAGGCCTGCGAGGACATCCGTGCCCGCGGCGGCAAGATCACCCGCGAGCCGGGGCCGATGAAGCACGGCTCGAGCATCCTGGCGTTCGTCGAGGATCCTGACGGCTACAAGATCGAGCTGCTGTCGCCGCAGCGCAAGGACTGACCGCTGTGAAACGACGAAGCCCCGCCAGCGTGCGGGGCTTCGTCGTTTCGGGCTGCCGCTCAGTTCTGCCGCGTGCAGGCCTCGGAGGTGGTGAGGTAGGACAGCCGGCGCAGGCTGTCGGTGGAGTCGCGGTAGGTCATCACCGCGGTGACGACCTCGCAGCGCGGGCTGGCCGGCTTGTCGATCCGCAGTACCTGCGCGATGTCCGGTTGGCTGCCATATCGGTAGGGCTGCACGTTGCTGTCCTCGGCCTGGGCGAGGCCGGCGATCAGCAGCAGGGGCAGGGCGATGAGGCGCATGTTCATGGTCGAACCTGTATGAAGCGGGGCGCCTGCCGCCGTCGGCGTGCGACGGGGCAGGTGCGGTGGTGGAAGGGATCAGTTGCCGCGATAGGTCGAGTAGCCGTAGGGGCTGAGCAGCAGCGGGATGTGGTAGTGCGGCACGCTGCCATCGGCGCTGAAGATCACCGGCACCTCGGGGAAGAAGGTCGCGGCCTGGTGCTCGGCGAACCACTCGCCGGTCTTGAAGGTCACCCGGTAGGTGCCCTTCTCCAGGCTCTGGCCTTCCGGGAACAGCGCGGTGATGCGGCCCTGCTCGTTGGTGGTGGCGCTGTTCAGCGCCTGCCAGGCGTTGCCGGCCTGCTTCTCCAGGGTCACCTCGACGCCCGGCGAGGGCAGGCCGTTCTCCAGGTTGAGCACGTGCACGCTGAGCGGGTTGCCGGCGGCCAGCGCCAGGGAGGACAGGCTGGCGAGCAGGGCGCCGGCACAGAGTTGCTTGAACAGGGTCATGGAGGATCTCCTCGGTCAGTGGATTGGCAGGGTTCAGAGGATTTGCGTAAGGACGCGGTCGATGGCCTGCTGGGCGCAGGCCTCGTCGTTGGCCGCGCCGCCGGCACCGGCCACGCCGATGGCGCCGATCACCTGGTCGCCGACCTTCAGCGGCAGGCCGCCGCCGAGCAGCAGCAGCTCGTCCAGGGTGTTGAGGTTGGCCGCCTCGGGGTTGCTGCGGGCGCGCTCGGCGAGCAGGCCGCTCGGCGTCTTGGTCGACAGCGCGGTGTAGGCCTTGCGCTGCGCGGCCAGGGTGTTGTGCGGGCCGACGTTGTCGTCGCGCTGCAGGGCGACCAGGTTGCCGCCGCGGTCGAGCACCGCGGCCACCGCGGTGCGGCCGTCGGCATGGCAGGCGGCGAGGGTGGCGTCGAGCAGGCGGTTGGCCAGCTCGAGGGATACGTCGGCGCGCTCGGCGACGCCGACCGGCGCGGCCAGCGCACTGGCGGCGCACAGGGCGAGGCCGGGCAGGGACAACAGGGCGATACGCTGGGACATGGGCTTCTCCGTGGCTGTGCTGGGAACGGTCGCCATCCTCGCAGGCGCTGCCGCTCAAACCGATTGCCGGCGGATTACCGCTTTGTAATGGGCGAAACGCCCGCGAAGGCCTAGCCTATGCGCCAGCGAGGAGGAGGCGACGATGCGCATACTGGTGGTGGAAGACGAGGCGAAGACGGCGGACTACCTGGGCCGGGGTCTGAGCGAGGACGGCTACCTGGTCGAGGTGGCGCGCGACGGCCTGGACGGCCTGCACCTGATCCGCGAGAGCGAGTTCGACCTGATCATCCTCGACGTCATGCTGCCGGGCCTGGACGGCTGGCAGTTGCTGCAGGAGATCCGCCGCCGCGCGCAAACGCCGGTGCTGTTCCTCACCGCCCGCGACGCGGTGGAGGACCGGGTGCGCGGCCTGGAGCTGGGCGCCGACGACTACCTGGTCAAGCCGTTCTCCTACGCCGAGCTGCTGGCGCGGGTACGCAGCCTGTTGCGCCGCGGCCCGCCGCGCGAGATCGAGCGCTTCCAGGTCGCCGACCTCGAGCTCGACCTGCTGCGGCGCCGGGTGACCCGCGGCGGCGAGCGTCTCAACCTGACCAACAAGGAGTTCGCCCTGCTGCACCTGCTGCTCAGCCGCGAGGGCGAGGTGCTGTCGCGCGCCTTCATCGCCTCGCAGGTCTGGCAGATGAACTTCGACAGCGACACCAACGTGGTCGACGTGGCGATCCGCCGCCTGCGCGCCAAGGTCGACGATCCCTATCCGTGCAAGCTGATCCACACCGTGCGCGGCATGGGTTACGTGCTGGAGGTGGCGGAGTGAGGCTGTGGCCGCGCGCCCTCAGCCTGCGCCTGGCGCTGCTGTTCGCCCTGGTCGGCGTGCTGCTGCTCGGTGCCATCGGCTTCTACCTGTACGCCTCGCTGGAGCGCGAGATCGCCTGGCGCGACGACCAGGCCCTGCTCGGCCGCCTCGAGCGCATGCGCGGGCTGCTCGACGACAGCGCCAGCATCGCCGCGCTGCGCCAGCGTCCGCAGCTGTACGGCAACATGCTCGGCAACCGCGACAGCCTGCTGTGGCTGCTCGATGCCGAGGGCCGCGCGCTGATCGAGGTCAACCCGGCGCAGCTGGCGCTGCCGCGCCTGGCGGCGACGCCGCAGGTGCGCCTGGCCGACAGCGCCGACGGCAGCGCGCGGCTGGCCTGGCTGCAGGTGGCCGGCGACGGCGGCGCGCTGACCCTGGTCGCCGGCAAGCTGCTCGCCGAGCGTGCGCAGATGCTCGCCGCCTACCGCCTCAAGCTGTGGCTGGCGCTGGCGGTCGGTGCGCTGCTGGCCTTCCTGCTCGGCTGGGCAGTCAGCCAGCGCGCCCTGCGCCCGCTGCGCCGGCTGGCGGCGCGCGCCGAGGGCATCGACGTGCAGCACCTGCACCTGCGCCTGGCCGGCGGCGAGCAGGTCAGCGAGCTGCGCGGCCTGAGCGTCGCCCTCGACCGCATGCTCGCCCGCCTGGAGGACGGCTTCGCCCAGCTGTCGCGCTTCTCCGAGGACCTCGCCCACGAGATGCGCACGCCGCTCGGCAACCTGATGGGCCAGACCCAGCAGACCCTGCGCCAGCCGCGCACGGCGGAGGAGTACGAGAACCTGCTGGCCTCCTGCCTGGAGGAATACGAGCGGCTGGCGCGGATGATCGACAGCATGCTGTTCCTCGCCCGCACCGAGCAGCCGCAGGCCTCGGTCAGTCGCGAGGCGGTCGACCTGCACGGGCTGGCCGAGCAGCTCTGCGAGTACTTCGAGGGCATGGCCGAGGAGCGCGAGCTGCGCCTGGTCAACCGCGCGCAGGGCAGCCTGCAGGCCGATCCCCAGCTGCTGCGCCGGGCGCTGGCCAACCTGCTGGCCAACGCCTTGCGCCACGCCACGCCGGGCACCGCGGTGAGCATCGACAGCCGGCGCACGGCGACGGCGCTGGAGATCGCCGTGCACAACGCGGGCGAGCCGATCGGCGCCGAACACCTGCCGCGGCTGTTCGAGCGCTTCTACCGCTGCGACCCTTCGCGCGCCCAGCCGGGCGACACCGGCGGCCTCGGCCTGGCCATCGTGCGCTCGATCATGCAGCTGCACGGCGGCAGCGAGCGGGTGAGCAGCGATGCCGACGGTACCCGCTTCGTCCTGGTGTTCCCCTCGACCGGCGCCTGAGTTCGGAGTCCGTGCAGCCTGCGCGGAGGCACGGGGGCGGGCGGTCAGTCCCGCTTCGCCATGCAGGCGGCAGCGGTGAGCAGCACGTCGGTGGAGGAGTTCAGCGCGGTCTCGGTGGAATCCTGGACGATGCTGATGATGAAGCCGATGGCCACCACCTGCATGGCGATCTCGCTGGGGATGCCGAACAGGCTGGTGGCCAGCGGGATCAGCAGCAGCGAGCCGCCGGCCACGCCGGAGACGCCGGCGGCGCTGATCGAGGCGATCACGCAGAGCAGCAGGGCGGTGGGGATGTCCACGGCGATGCCCAGGGTGTGCACCGCGGCCAGGGTCAGCACGCTGATGGTGATGGCCGCGCCGGCCATGTTGATGGTGGCGCCCAGCGGGATCGATACCGAGTAGGTGTCCTCGTGCAGGCCCAGGCGCTCGCACAGCTGCAGGTTGACCGGGATGTTGGCCGCCGAGCTGCGGGTGAAGAAGGCGGTGATGCCGCTCTCGCGCAGGCAGGTCAGCACCAGCGGGTAGGGGTTGCGGCGGATCTTCCAGTACACGATCAGCGGGTTGACCACCAGGGCGACCAGCAGCATGCAGCCGACCAGCACCGCCAGCAGGCGGGCGTAGCCGAGCAGCGCGTCGAGGCCGGCCTCGGCCAGCGCCGCGGCGACCAGGCCGAAGGCGCCCAGCGGGGCGAAGCGGATCACCACGCGGACGATCTCCGACACGCCGTGGGACAGGTCGTGCAGCACGGTACGGGTGGTGTCGCTGCCGTGGCGCAGCGCGATGCCCAGGCCGATGGCCCAGGCCAGGATGCCGATGAAGTTGGCGTCGAGCAGGGCGCGCACCGGGTTGGTGAGCAGGCTGCCCAGCAGCGCGGCCAGCACCTCGCCGATGCCGCCGGGAGCGCTGGCCTCGGCGCCCGTGCCGTTCAGCACCAGGGTCGAGGGGAACAGGAAGCTGGCGCTCACGCCGACCAGGGCTGCGGCCAGGGTGCTGATCAGGTAGAGGATCAGCACCGGGCGGATGTGGGTCTGCTGGCCGCGCTTGTGGCTGGCGATGGCCGAGGTCACCAGCAGGAACACCAGTGGCGGCGCCACGGCCTTGAGCGCGGCGACGAACAGGTTGCCGACGAAACCGACGGACTGGCCTGCCTGCGGGGAGATCAGCGCGAGCAGGATGCCGGCGATCAGGCCGATGACGATCTGGGTGACCAGGCTGGTGCGGGCGAGCCGCTGCAGTAGCAGGCGTGGGGAGGTGGTGGCATTGCTCATGGACTGTCTCGCGGTGGTTCCGGACACCGCCGCGCTGCAGTCTTCGACGGCGGCGCAGCGCCGTCCGTATGCTGCAGGGCACGGGGCGGGGCCTCGTGCGAGAGGGGGGCGATTGTACGGCGCGCGAGGGGACGCGGCAAAGTGCCGGCCGGCAGGGACAGTCCCGCCCGGCGCGAGGCCGGGCGGTGGCAAGCAGGACAAGGGTAGGGGCGCGGCGCGGACCGCTCGCGAGGGCGGTTACAGATCGAAGTCGTAGTCGGCGAGCCGCTTCTTCAGGCGGCGCTCTTCCAGCAGGTTGTCGATCACGCGGCGCTTGGCCAGGTTGCTCTTGCTGGTCGGTGCATCCTTGGCGTCGGTGTCATCCGCTTCGGCGTCGACGACGAAGTCTTCATCCAGGTCGAGGTCGGGTTTGGCTTGGGCCATGACTGCTACTCCAGAGATCAGAGGACCGTATGGCGCACCTTATAGCGGCAAAATTCTGGAGGGTAAAAAAGAATTTATTTATCGCCTGAGAAGGAATCCTATATCGGATCAATCATCGGAAGTCTTGTGCCTGTACTCGCACAGATCCTCGATCCGGCAGCTGCCGCACTGCGGCTTGCGCGCCTTGCACACGTAGCGGCCGTGCAGGATCAGCCAGTGGTGGGCGTCGAGCAGGTATTCCTTCGGCACGAACTTGACCAGCTTCTTCTCCACCTCCAGCACGGTCTTGCCGGGGGCGATGCCGGTGCGGTTGCTGACCCGGAAGATGTGGGTGTCGACCGCCATGGCCGGCTGGCGGAAGGCGGTGTTGAGCACCACGTTGGCGGTCTTGCGGCCGACCCCGGGCAGCGCCTCCAGCTCCTCGCGGGTGCTCGGCACCACGCTGTCGTGGCGCTCGATGAGCAGGCGGCAGGCCTCGATGACGTTCTTCGCCTTGCTGCGGTACAGGCCGATGGTCTTGATGTACTGCTCGAGGCCCTCGACGCCGAGAGCGTGGATTGCCTCCGGAGTGTTGGCCACCGGGAACAGCCTGGCGGTGGCCTTGTTGACGCCGACGTCGGTGGCCTGGGCGGAGAGGATCACCGCCACCAGCAGCTCGAAGACGCTCTGGTATTCCAGCTCGGTGGTCGGCTCGGGATTGTCCTCCTTCAGGCGACGGAAGATCTCCGCGCGCTTGGCCGCATTCATTCCACCACTCCGGTGACGCGCACGCGGCGGCTCGGTGCGGGCTCGGGAGCCGGCTGGCTGGCCCTGGCGCGTTCTTCGGCGCGCTCGTCGAGGATGTTCTTGCCGGCGATCAGCAGGCCCAGCACCAGGAAGGCGCCGGGCGGCAGGATGGCCAGCAGGAAGCCCTTGTAGTCGCTGCCGAACAGGTTGAGTTCCCAGCTGGCGGCGATCGGGCCGAACAGCAGCTCCATGTTGGCGAACAGCGTGCCGGTGCCGAGCAGCTCGCGGATGGCGCCGAGCGCCAGCAGCACCAGGCCGAAGCCGGTGCCCATCATCAGGCCGTCGAAGGCCGAGCGGGCGACGCCGTTCTTCGCCGCGAAACCGTCGGCACGGCCGAGGATCACGCAGTTGGTGGTGATCAGCGGGATGAAGATGCCGAGGATCTGGTACAGCTCGTAGGTGAACGCCTGCATCAACAGCTCGATGCAGGTGGTCAGCGCGGCGATGATCATCACGAAGGCTGGCAGGCGCACGGCGGTCTGGGTCACGCTGCGGATGCTCGACACCGCGGCGTTGGAGCAGGCCAGCACCAGCGCGGTGGCGAGGCCGAGGCCGAGGGCGTTGACCGTCGAGTTGCTGGTGCCGAGCAGCGGGCACAGGCCGAGCAGCTGGACCAGGCCGGGGTTGTTCTTCCACAGGCCGTTGACGGCGATTTCGCGGTAGCTCTGGCTCATTGCGCGCGCTCCTGTTCGGGCGTCGGTTGGGCGGCGGCCTGGGCGAACAGCTCGGCCTTGTGCCCGTCGAAATACTGCAGGGCGTGGTGTACCGCCTTGACCACCGCACGCGGGGTGATGGTGGCGCCGGCGAACTGGTCGAACACGCCCTGGTCCTTCTTCACGCCCCAACCGGCCTCGCCCGGGTCGACCAGCGACTTGCCGTTGAAGGCCAGCACCCAGGGGCTCTTGGCCAGCTCGATCTTGTCGCCCAGGCCCGGGGTTTCCTTGTGCGCCAGCACGCGCACGCCGGCCAGGCGGCCGTCGGCGTGGATGCCGACCAGCAGGCGGATGCTGCCGCTGTAGCCGTCCGGGGCCACGGCCTGGAGGATTATGGCGCTCGGCTGGCCACCCTTCAGCGCCAGGTAGGCCGGCAACGGCCTGTCGCTGCCGAGCAGCGGGTCGACGAGGTCGAGGCGATTGTCCAGCAGGTGGTTGTCGTAGCTGCCCTGCGGCAGGATCTCGGCCAGCGCACGCACCTGCGCCTCGCGTTCGGCAGCGGCGATGCGCGAGGCGGTGCCCTGCTGGGTGACGGCCACCACGCCGACGGTGGCGACGGCGAACAGGCCGAGGATCAGGGCGTTGCGCAGCATCGAGCGCGGCATTTCCGGCAGCATGGCCTCAGTCTCCCAGCTTGAAGCCGCGTTCCGGCTTGCGGTGGCCGTAGGTGCGCGGACGGGTGTAGTAGTCGATGGTCGGCGCGGCCAGGTTCATCAGCAGCACGGCGAAGGCCACGCCGTCCGGGTAGCCGCCCCAGGTGCGGATCACGTAGGCGAGGATGCCGACGCCGGCACCGAAGATCACCCGGCCGAGCAGGCTGGTGGCGCCGGACACCGGGTCGGTGACGATGAAGAACGCGCCGAGCATGCTGGCGCCGGTGAGCAGGTGGAACAGCGGCGAGCCGTTGGAGTCGGAGCCCGAGCCGTTCCAGAACAGCAGGCTCATCAGGCCGAGGGCGGCGAGCATGCCGACCGGCGCGTGCCAGGTGAACACCCGCTTGTACAGCAGGAACAGGCCGCCGGCGAGGAAGGCCAGGTTGACCGCCTCGGCGCCGTAGCCGCCGAGGCTGCCGAACGCCGGGTTGCTTTGCCACAGCTCGGCGATGGTCAGGCTCTTGTTGACCTTGAGCGCGTCCAGCGCAGTGGCCTGGGTCCAGGCGTCCGGCAGGCCGGAGGTCAGGCCGAGGATGCGCTGCAGGCCCTCGACCAGGCCGAGGGTCGGGCTGACCGCCTCGAAGCCGCGCGGCGCCGGCCAGCTGGTCATCTCCACCGGGAAGGAGATCAGCGCCACCACGTAGCCGAGCATCGCCGGGTTGAACGGGTTCTGGCCGAGGCCGCCGAACAGTTGCTTGCCGAACACGATGGCGAAGGCGGTGGCCACCAGGGTCAGCCACCAGGGCGAGTAGGGCGGCAGGGCCAGGGCCAGCAGCACGGCGGTGAGCACCGCGCTGTAGTCGCGCAGGAAGAAGGCCACCCGGCGCCGGCGCAGGCGCAGCACCGCGGCTTCGCAGCCGAGGGCGACGGCGCTGGCCCAGAGGAGGTTGATCAGGGTGCCGAAGCCGTACAGCCAGGTCAGCACCAGGATGCCGGGCACGGTGGCCAGCAGCACCAGCTGCATGACCTTCTGGGTGCGGTTGCTGCCCGTGGCGTGGGGCGAGGTGATGCGGGGCAGGGCCATGGGTGCTCCGTTGTGGGCTTGCCTGGGGAGGTTGCCCTCCGCCTGCCGGTGGTGACCGGCGATGATCTTGGGGTTCGTAGGGTGGGTCAGGCCGAAGGCCGTAACCCACCACCCGGCTGCAAGGCCGGCCAGCGTGTGCCGGCTGTCGCCGGCATCGGTGGGTTACGCCGCAGGCGGCTAACCCACCCTACGGTCATGTGCTCTGCTGCTCCGCCAGCCTGCCTTCGGCCTCGGCCAGTCGCGCGCGAGCAGCCTCCAGCGCGGCCGGGTCGGCGTTCTCGTCGCGCTCCAGCTTGCGCAGGTCGGCGCGGGCGAAGGCGACCTCGGTCTTCAGGGCGCGGGTGGCCTCGTCGACCGGGCGCTTGTCGGTGCGCACCAGCTCCGGCGCCGGCTTGTTCGAGGCGTCCTCGGCGGCGTGCAGGGCCTGCTCGGCGCCTGCCAGCGCCTCGCGCAGCCGGGCCAGTTCGCTTTCGTCGGCGCCGGCCTTCTCGGCTTTCTTCAGCTCGGCGCGCTTCATCGCCAGCTCGACCTTGGCCTTCTTCAGCGGGTCGATCTCGGCCCTGGCCGGTTCGGCCGGCGCGGGTGCCGGTGCTGCGGCCTGCTGTTCCAGCGCGGCCAGGGCCTTCTCCGCGTGCGCCTGCTGCTCGCGCAGTCTGGCCAGTTCGGTCTGCTGTTCGGCGTCCGGGGCCTCGAGCTTCTCCAGCTTGCGGATCTGCGCCTTGAGCATGGCGGCCTCGATCTTGGCCTTCTTCAAGGCCTCGTCGCCGGCCGGCCTGGCGGCGGCAGGAGCGGGCGCGGCGCTTCCGGCGGCGGCCAGCGCCTGGTCGGCGGCGGCGAGCTGCTCGCGCAGCTTCGCCAGTTCGGCCTGCTGGGCCTCGTCAGGGGCCTCGAGCTTCTCCAGCTTGCGGATCTGCGCCTTGAGCATGGCGGCTTCGATCTTGGCCTTCTTCAGCGCCTCGTCGCCGGCCGGCTTGGCGGCGGCGGGCGCGGCCGGAGCGGAGGCCTGGGCTGCGGCGAGGGCCTTCTGTGCGGCTTCCAGCGCGGCGCGCAGCTCGGCGACCTGGGCGTGCAGTTCGGGTGTATCGTGCTGGGCCAGTTGCTTCTCGGCCTTCTTCAGCGCCACCTGGGCCATGCTGGCCTCGATCTTCAGGCGCTTGAGTTCCTCGCTCGCCGCGCTGGCGGCCGGTGCGGCAGCTTCCTCGGGCTTGGCGGCGGCTTCGGCCTGGGCGGCCTTGGCGCGTGCGGCCTTCTCGGCGCGCGCCTTGCGTTCCTCTTCCTTGCGCTCTTCCTCGCGGCGCAGGCGCTCCTGGCGCAGCTCGAAGCGCTGCTTGGAATGCTCGGCCTTCTGCTGCTTCTGCTCCAGTTCGCGGATTTCCGCCTTGGCCGCCCGGTAGTACTGCACCAGCGGGATGCTCGACGGGCAGACGTAGGCGCAGGCGCCGCACTCGATGCAGTCGAACAGGTTGTGCGCCTTGAGCTGCTCGTGCTCGCTGCCGAGGGCGAAGAAGTGCAGCTGCTGCGGCAGCAGGCTGGCCGGACAGGCCAGGGCGCACTCGCCGCAGCGGATGCACGGCATGGCCGGCGGCGGCGGCGGCAGTTCCTTGCTCGTCGGCGCCAGCAGGCAGTTGGTGGTCTTGACCAGCGGCACGTCGAGCGCCGGCAGGGTGAAGCCCATCATCGGTCCGCCCATGATCAGGCGGTCCATCTTGTTCGCGTCGAGGCCGGCGAAGGCCAGCAGCTCGCCGACCGGAGTGCCGATCAGCGCCTCGACGTTCATCGGCCGGGCCAGGGCCTCGCCGGTGAGGGTGACGATCCGCGCGATCAGCGGCCGGCCGAGCACCACAGCGTCGTGCACCGCCACCGCGGTGCCGACGTTCTGGCAGAGCATGCCGATGTCCGCCGGCAGGCCGCCGGCCGGCACTTCGCGGCCGGTGAGGATCTGGATCAGCTGCCGCTCGCCCCCCGACGGGTACTTGGTGGGGAACACGCGCAGCTGGTAGCTGCGCTCGCCGAGGGCGGCGCGCACCGCGGCGATGGCCTCGGGCTTGTTGTCCTCGATGCCGATCAGCACCTCGTCCGGCTGGATCAGCTGGGCCAGGATGTCGATGCCGACCACCAGTTCGGCGGCCTTCTCGCGCATCAGCACATCGTCGGCGGTGATGTACGGCTCGCACTCGGTGCCGTTGATCACCAGGGTGTGGATCTTCTGCTGCGGCCGCGCGGTGAGCTTGACCGCGGTGGGGAAGCCGGCGCCGCCCAGGCCGTTGATGCCGGCGTCGCGGATCCTCTCCAGCAGCTCCTCGGGCGCCAGGGCGCGGAAGTCGGCGCAGGGAGCCAGCTCGCACCATTGGTCCAGACCGTCGGCCTCGATGACGATGGCCGGTGCCAGCATGCCGGAGGCGTGCGGGTAGGGCTGCGGGCCGATGAAGGTCACGGTGCCGGAGGTCGGCGCATGCACCGGGACGCTGACGAAGCCGGTGGCTTCGGCGATCTTCTGGCCCTTGCGCACCCGCTCGCCGACCGCCACGCACGGCTCGGCCGGCGCGCCGATGTGCTGGCTGAGCGGCAGGGTCAGCTGCCTGGGCAGCGGCGCCGGCTGGATCGGCGTGCGGTTGGACAGTTCCTTGCGCTCCGGCGGATGGATGCCGCCGGGGATGTCCCAGATCTTCGCGCGTACGTTCATGCGGCCTGCTCCCGGTCGCTGGCGATCAATTGGCCGGGAGGGAGCGGGCGCTCCCACTTCCAGTTCTGCACGCTGCCGCCCACCTCGAGCATGTCGATGCAGTCCACCGGGCAGGGCTCCACGCACAGGTCGCAGCCGGTGCACTCGTCCTTGATCACCGTGTGCATCTGCCGCGCCGCGCCGACGATGGCGTCGACCGGGCAGGCCTGCAGGCACTTGGTGCAGCCGATGCACTCGGCCTCGCGGATGAAGGCGACCATGCGCGGCTTCTCGCCGCCGGCGGCGTCGAGCGGTTCGGCCTCGACGTCGAGCAGGTCGGCCAGCGCCTGCACGGTGGTCTGCCCGCCGGGCGGGCACTTGTTGATCTTGTCGCCGCCGGCGATGGCCTCTGCGTAGGGCTTGCAGCCCGGGTAGCCGCACTGGCCGCACTGGGTCTGCGGCAGCAGGGCGTTGATCTGCTCGACGATGGGGTCGCCCTCGACGCGGAAACGCACCGCGGCATAGCCGAGGATGGCGCCGGCGATCAGGCAGATCGCGGCCAGGGCAACGACGGCAATGAGGACCAGACTCATAGCTTGATCAATCCGGTGAAGCCCATGAACGCCAGCGACATCAGGCCGGCGGTGACCAGGCCGATGGCCGCGCCGCGGAACGGCTTGGGCACGTCGGCGATGGCGATGCGTTCGCGCATGGCGGCGAACAGCACCAGCACCAGGGAGAAGCCCAGGCCGGCGGCGAAGCCGTTGGCGGTGGCGGTGAAGAAGGTGAACTCGGCCTTGTTGGCGTTGAGCAGGGCCACACCGAGCACGATGCAGTTGGTGGTGATCAGCGGCAGGAAGATGCCGAGCACGCGGTACAGCACGGGACTGGTCTTGTTCACCACCATCTCGGTGAACTGCACCACCACGGCGATCACCAGGATGAAGGTGATGGTCTTGAGGAACTCGAGATCCAGCGGCTTGAGCACGTACTGCTGCACCAGGTAGCAGCACATGGCGGCCAGGGTCAGCACGAAGGTGGTGGCCAGCGCCAGGCCGATGGCGGTTTCGATCTTCTTCGAAACCCCCATGAACGGGCAGAGGCCAAGGAACTGCACCAACACGAAGTTGTTGACCAGAATGGCGCTGACCAGGATTAGGGCGAATTCGGTCATGGGCAGGGAGACTCGCGCCGGTGGATAAAGGGGGCGCATATTATCGTGAACCCGTTCATAGCGTACAAGCGGAGCGGGCTGGGCGTTTTTAAGCTCTTTTTGGAATAAATACTGCGTGTCCGGCTATTTGCGTGGCTTGCAGCCGGCTCGGAGCGAGGTGCGTCCCATTGTCGCGAGCGCCCTTGTCGCAGGCGCGGGCCAGAGGCGCCGGCGCCTGCGGGATGTCAGTAGACCATGCAGGCGGCGTTGAGCAGGCCGGCGCACAGGGCGCTGCCGCCGAGGAACAGGCCGTGGGCCAGGCAGTTGCCGGTGATGCCCTGGCGCAGCTCGGGGAGCAGCCGGGCGACCGCCAGGTAGACCAGCGCCTGCACCAGCATGGCGATGCAGCCCCACACCAGCATGTCGAGCAGGCTGGTGCTGTGGGCGATGCTGCTGGCCAGCGGCAGGGCGAAGCCGAGCAGCGCGCCGATTAGGGCCAGGGCGGCGGCGAGGTTGCCGGCACGGATCAGTTCCAGTTCGGCGTAGGGCGTCAGGCGGATGTACAGGCTGGCGAACAGGCCGAACAGGGCCAGCGCAGTGGCGAAGTAGGCGAGGAAGCTGGGCAGGGTTTGCAGCAGGTCCACGACGGGATCTCCTTGGATTCGGTGGGCTCAGGCGTTGCGGAAGAAGTGCGGCACGAAGCGGCTGCTGTCGCGGGTGATCGGCCCGGCATCCTCGCGGATGCCCAGGCCCGCGGCGCGCTCGCCGACCATCCAGCAGCCGAGCACCGGGTAGTTGCCGGCGAACTCCGGCAGCGGCGCATACGCCTGCCAGATGCACGGCGCCTGGCCATGCGGGCCGTCGCTGGCCAGGATGCCGCCCTCGCTGACGATGCGGATGTTCTCGCCCTCGCGCGAATACAGCGGCTTGCGCACGTGGGGCAGCGGCAGGTCGTCTCCGAAGCTGGCCGGCAGCAGGTTGGGGTGCTCGGGAAACAGCCGCCAGAGGATCGGCAGCAGCGCCTTGCACGACAGCAGCAGCTTCCACGCCGGTTCGAGGAAGCGGATGCCGCTGGTCGCCACGTGGGCACCGAATTCGTCCTCCAGCAGCCATTCCCACGGATACAGCTTGAAGCAGTGGCGGATCGGCCGGCCGTCCTCGTCGACGAAGCAGCGCCGCGCGGCATCGAAGCCGATCCGCTCGATCGGCAGGTAGTCGCTGGCCAGGCCCGCCTGGTGCGCGGTGTCCAGCAGGTACAGGGCGTTGCCGGTGTCCTCCTCATGGCCGGCGAGGGCGGCGAAGTGCACCGGATCGCCGGGATCGAGCGCCCGCCAGCGCTCGATCAACTGCTCGTGCAGCGAGTTGAACTGGTCGGCGTCCGGCAGCACGTCCTGCAGCCAGAACCACTGTACCACGCTGGCTTCCAGCAGGCCGGTGGGGGTGTCGGCGTTGTACTCGAGCAGCTTCGGCGCGCCCGTGCCGTCCCAGGAGAAGTCGAAGCGTCCGTACAGACTGGGCTCCTGCCGCTGCCAGGAGTCGACGATCAGCTCGCGAGCGCGCGGCGGCAGGGCGAAGGGCGCGAAGTGCTCATGGCGGACGATCCAGTCCACCGCCTCCAGGCAGCGCTGGTGCAGGTCCTCGCTGGCGCTTTCCAGCGTCTCGATCTGCTCCAGGGAGAACTCGTAGGCGGCCGACTCGTCCCAGTAGGTGCCGTCGATGCTGTGGAAGGTGAAACCCAGCTGCTCGCACTGGGCGCGCCAGTGCGGTCGCGGGGTGAAGGCGCGGCGCTGCATCAGCCGCCCCCCGAGAAGCGCGCCCCGGAGCTGCCGAAGCCGCCACGGGCGACCATCTGCCGGGTCTGCACCAGGTGCTGGCGGGCCGTGTAGGGGCGGGAGCCGTCCTCGTAGCTGGGGCCGAGATAGCGGCTGACGCCGACGTAGCCGGAGCCACCGCTGCCGCCGCTGCTCTCGGGCTCGCAGGCCCAGGCGTGCTGGGCCCAGTCGGCCTGGCACTCCTCCTGGCTGGCGTAGCGGTCGCGGTAGACCGCGTCGTGGTGGAGGACGGACATCAGCACGCCGCCGGTGAGCACGCTGGTGAATACGACGGTGGATTTCTTCATGCGTCCTTGCGTGGTTCAGAAAGCGAGGCCGCCAAGTTTAACCGCGGCGGCGGGAAAAATCGGTGATGCGTGCCCGCGTGAGGTTCCGATCATGCCCACGCTCCTGCGTGGGCATGCAGCCCGAGCCGCTCCTGCGGCTGGACGCGGAGCGTCCAAGGCGGGGTTCCCACGCGGAGCATGGGAACCATTGACGTGCCAGCAGTCAGTGCACGCGCTGGCCCGGCTTGGCGCCGGCGTCCGGGCTGAGCAGGAAGATCTCCTCGCCGCCCGGGCCGGCGGCCAGCACCATGCCCTCGGACAGGCCGAACTTCATCTTGCGCGGCGCCAGGTTGGCCACGTACAGGGTCAGGCGGCCCTCCAGCTTGCTCGGGTCCGGGTAGGCGGACTTGATGCCGCTGAACACGTTGCGCTTGGCGTCGCCGATGTCCAGGGTCAGGCGCAGCAGCTTGTCGGCGCCCTCGACGAACTCGCACTTCTCGATCAGGGCGATGCGCAGGTCGACGGCGGCGAAGGCGTCGAAGTTGATTTCCGCAGCCAGCGGCTCCTTGACCAGCTCGCCATTGCCGGTCGGGGCGGCGGCTTCGGTGCTCTGGGCGGCGAGGTCTTCCTTGGAGGCTTCGATCATGGCGTCAATCTTCGCAGGTTCGATACGGGTCATCAGCGGGGTGAACGGGTTGAGCTGGTGGTTGGCCAGGCGCAGCTCGTGGTCCTGCCAGGTCAGCGGGGCGACGTTGAGGAAGCCCTCGGCGGCGGCGGCCAGGTTGGGCAGCACCGGCTTGAGGAAGATCACCAGCTGGCGGAACAGGTTGACGCCGAAGGCGCAAATCTCCTGGACCTCGGCCTGCTTGCCCTCGACCTTGTTCAGCGCCCACGGCGCCTTGTCGGCGATCCAGGCGTTGGCGCGGTCGGCCAGATGCATGATCTCGCGCATGGCGCGGCCGAAGTCGCGGTGCTCGTAGGCCTCGGCGATGCTCGGCGCGGCGGCCTGGAAGGCCTCCCACAGCTCGGGCTCGGGATTGGCGTCGACCATCACCCCGGCGTTGCCCTTGTGGATGAAGCCGGCGCAGCGGCTGGCGATGTTGACCACCTTGCCGACCAGGTCCGAGTTGACCTTCTGCACGAAGTCCTCGAGGTTGAGGTCCAGATCGTCCACGCCGCGCGACAGCTTGCTGGCGTAGTAGTAGCGCAGGTACTCGGGATTGAGGTGATCCAGGTAGGTGCGCGCCTTGATGAAGGTGCCGCGCGACTTGGACATCTTCTGGCCGTTGACGGTCAGGTAGCCGTGCACGTTGACCGCGGTCGGCTTGCGGTAGCCGGCGCCTTCCAGCATCGCCGGCCAGAACAGGGTGTGGAAGTTGACGATGTCCTTGCCGATGAAGTGGTACAGCTCGGCCTTGGAATCCTTGTTCCAGAAGGCGTCGAAGTCCAGCTCCGGGCGGCGCGCGCAGAGGTTCTTGAAGCTGGCCATGTAGCCGACCGGCGCGTCCAGCCAGACGTAGAAGTACTTGCCCGGCTCGTCGGGGATCTCGAAGCCGAAGTAGGGTGCATCGCGGGAGATGTCCCACTCCTGCAGGCCGCCGTCCAGCCATTCGGCGATCTTGTTGGCCACCGCGTCCTGCAGGGCGCCGCCGCGGGTCCACTGCTTGAGCATCGCCTCGAAGTCGGGGAGCTTGAAGAAGAAGTGCTTGGAGTCGCGCAGCACCGGGGTGGCGCCTGAGATCGCCGAGCGCGGGTCCTTCAGCTCGGTCGGCTCGTAGGTGGCGCCGCACTTCTCGCAGTTGTCGCCGTACTGGTCCTCGGCGGCGCACTTCGGGCAGGTGCCCTTGATGAAGCGGTCGGCGAGGAACATGCCCTTCTCGGGATCGAAGTACTGGGTCACCGAGCGGGTGGCGATGTGTCCGGCCTCGCGCAGCTTCAGGTAGATGCCGGTGGCCAGCTCGCGGTTCTCGATCGAGTGGGTCGAGTGGAAGTTGTCGAAGTTGACCAGGAAGTCGGCGAAATCGCCGCTGTGCTCGGCCTGCACGCCGTCGATCAGCTGCTGGGGCGTGATGCCTTCCTTCTCGGCGCGCAGCATGATCGCCGAGCCGTGGGCGTCGTCGGCGCAGACGTAGATGCACTGGTTGCCGCGCTGTTTCTGGAAGCGCACCCAGATGTCGGTCTGGATGTACTCGAGCATGTGGCCCAGGTGGATGGAGCCGTTGGCGTAGGGCAGGGCGCTGGTAACGAGAATCTGGCGGGGCTCGGACATGATGATCGGCTGCACTGGCGAAACAGGGAAAGGCGGGAACTATATAGGCACGGGCGGTTTTTTTCATCCGCGGGGCTGGCGCTCGGGTAGGATATCCCCCTGTTCCGCTCAACCATTCTTCCCGGGAGTCACCCATGAGTGCCGTCACCCGCGCCGCCGTCGAGGCGGTTCTGCGTCAGTACCTTGATCCGCATCTCGATCAGGACCCGGTCAGCGCCGGCTGCCTGCGCGACGTCGCCATCGACGGCGGTCGCGTGCGCGTGCGTCTGGAGCTGGGCTACGCCGCCGGGCTGTTCAAGGCCGGCTGGGCCGAGCTGCTCGAGTCCGGCCTGGAGAATCTCGACGGCGTGACCGAAGCCGTGGTGCAGGTGGACTGCGTGATCCCCGCCCACCAGGTGCCGGCGCAGACCCAGGCGCTGGCCGGGGTGAAGAACGTCATCGCCGTGGCCTCCGGCAAGGGCGGCGTCGGCAAGTCGACCACCGCCGCCAACCTGGCGCTGGCGCTGGCCCGCGAGGGCGCGCGGGTCGGCATCCTCGACGCCGACATCTACGGCCCCAGCCAGGGGCTGATGCTCGGCATCAAGGACGGCACCCGCCCGCAGGTGAGGGACGGCCAGTGGTTCGTGCCGCTCGAGGCCCACGGCGTGCAGGTGATGTCGATGGCCTTCCTCGCCGACGAGCGCACGCCGATGGTCTGGCGCGGGCCGATGGCCTCCGGCGCGCTGCTGCAGCTGATCACCCAGAGCGCCTGGGACAACCTCGACTACCTGGTGGTGGACATGCCGCCGGGCACCGGCGACATCCAGCTGACCCTGGCGCAGAAGGTGCCGGTGGCCGGCGCGCTGATCGTCACCACCCCGCAGGACCTGGCCCTGCTGGATGCCAGGAAGGGCGTGGAGATGTTCACCAAGGTCAACATCCCGGTGCTCGGCGTGGTGGAGAACATGGCGGTGCACATCTGCTCGAACTGTGGGCATGCTGAGCACCTGTTCGGCGAGGGCGGCGGGGCCAAGCTGGCCGCGCAGTACGGCGTCGAGGTGCTGGCCTCCCTGCCGCTGGCCATGGCCATCCGCGAGCAGGCCGACGGCGGCAAGCCGACCGTGGTGGCCGAGCCGGACGGTCCGCTGGCGCTGCTTTACCAGCAGCTGGCGTGCAAGGTTGGCGCGCGGCTGGTGCGCCAGACGGCGCCGGCGATGCCGAGCATCAGCATCAGCGAGGATTGATCCGCGAGACGGGCGGCGGCGTTGCCGTCGCCCGTCTCGGGAAGAAATCGCAGGCATAAAAAAACCCCGCCTGGGCGGGGTCTTTTGCGGGAAAGAACAGGTCAGATGACCTGGACTTCCTCGGCTTGCATGCCTTTCTGGCCGCGGGTCGCGACGAAAGAAACGGCTTGGCCTTCTTTCAGGCTCTTGAAGCCGTCGCTCTGAATGGCGCGGAAGTGTACGAAGAGGTCGTCACCGGATTGCGGGGTGATGAAGCCGAAGCCTTTCTCATCGTTGAACCACTTGACGGTACCGGTTTGGCGATTGGACATGTGAATGTCTCCTTGCATGAGTTTGAAAAGGTGGGTGACCTGGAAATTCCGGGCCGGGAACTGAATGCAAGGAGTTAGGAGTCGTAGCAATGACTGGATTGAGATCCGGACATTTTGTAGCGATTCACGGTGACACATGCAGCAGCTGCAGCCACCATACGCGTTTTGCGCCAGGAAGCGAGCTTTATTTTCATTTTTTTGCCGCAAGCGACCGGCGGCAGGTCGAGACTCGTGGTCGGCAAGCCTTTGAACCGGGCTTTGCGCCCCGGTAAGATGCGCGCCCGACCTTTATCTCGCACAGCCTGAGCAGGACACCCGCCATGAGCATCAAATCGGACAAGTGGATTCGCCGCATGGCCCTCGAGCACGGCATGATCGAGCCCTTCGTCGAGCGTCAGGTGCGCGGTGCCGATTCCGACCGGGTCATCTCCTACGGGGTGTCCAGCTACGGCTACGACGTGCGCTGCGCCGACGAATTCAAGGTGTTCACCAACATCCATTCGGCCACCGTCGACCCGAAGAACTTCGACGAGAAGAGCTTCGTCGACGTCAAGGGCGACGTCTGCATCATCCCGCCGAACTCCTTCGCCCTGGCGCGAACCGTCGAGTACTTCCGCATCCCGCGCGACGTGCTGACCATCTGCTTGGGCAAGAGCACCTACGCGCGCTGCGGCATCATCGTCAACGTCACCCCGCTCGAGCCGGAGTGGGAAGGCCACGTGACCCTGGAGTTCTCCAACACCACCACCCTGCCGGCGAAGATCTACGCCAACGAGGGCGTGGCGCAGATGCTGTTCCTGCAGTCCGACGAGGAGTGCGAAGTGTCCTACAAGGACCGCGGCGGCAAGTACCAGGGCCAGACCGGGGTGACCCTGCCCAAGGCCTGAGCCGCTCCGCTGTCGAAAACGAGCCGCGCCTGTCGCGGCTCGTTCGTTTCCGGCTACTCCCCGAACGGCCAGGTCTCGTCCTCGCCGCCGTGCGGGGTTTCCCGGTCGAGCGGGGTGACCGCACAGGTCTGCTCCAGCCACAGCCAGGCGTCGAACTGCTCGGCCAGCACTGCCTCGAAGTAGTGGCTCTGCCGTTCGCTCTCCGGGCGGTAGATCACGCCGATGGCGCGCTCCAGTAGGGTGTCGGACAGCGCGGCGCGCAGCTCATCGCGGGCGTCGCCACGCCAGTCGGTGAGCGAGGCGGGGATGCCGGCCTGCAGGAACACCTGCTCCCAGCTGTCGTGACGCGAGGGGCGCACCTGCTTGATCCGCATCGGCTCGTCCCAGTTGTCGGCCGCCGCCACCGTGCCGCGGTGGGTGCCCATGCCGATCAGCACCGCCTCGCGGCCCCAGGCGTCGCGGCACAGCTCGCCGATGTTGAACTCGCCGGCCCAGCCCATGGCGGTGGCGCTGGCGTTGCCGATGTGCGAGTTGTGCGCCCAGACCACCGCCTTCGCCGCCGGGCCGCGGTGCTCCAGCAGGCGCTCGAGACTGTCGAACATGTGCTGGTCGCGCAGGTTCCACGAGGCGACCGAGCCGTGGTACATGGCCCGGTAGTACTGCTCGGCGGCCTGCACCACGCGGGCGTTCTGGGTGGCGTCGAAGAACGCCTCGCCGCCCTCGGCCAGGTGCTCCAGGCGCTGTTCGAGCAGGGCGCGCAGCTGTTCGACCACCGCGTCCTCGCAGGAGCGCTGGCCGTGCAGGACGTTGCGTCCGTACAGCGCCGGCGCGTTCTCCCAGGGCTTCAGGCAGCCGTAGCGCTGGCGCGCGGCCTGTGCCGCCTCGGCGTTGGTGCGGTCCAGGTAGTCGAGCACCGCGCTGATCGAGGCGCTCAGGCTGTACACGTCGAGGCCGCGGAACTCGACGCGCCGCGCCATGGGCAGCGCCGCGTTGTGTTGCGTGAGCCAGGCGCAGAACCCGGCGACCTCGCGGTTGCGCCACATCCAGGTGGGGAAGCGCCGGAAGGCCTGGCGCGTCCAGGTGGGCGGCTCCTGAGCGCGCACCTGGCGGTCGATCTGCGCGGCGTCCGGCCAGTCGGCCTCGACGGCGACTATGCTGAAGCCGTGTTTTTCGATCAGGCGGCGGGTGATGGCCGCGCGGGCGCGGTAGAACTCGCTGGTGCCGTGGCTGGCCTCGCCGATCAGCACCACGCGGGCGTCGGCGTAGCGGTCGAACAGCGCGGCGAACTCGGCGCTGTCCACGCCCAGCAGCGGCTCGGCGAAGCGGCGCAGCAGGGCCAGGCGTTCGCTGGCGCCTGGCCGGTGGGCGTGTTCTTTCATGTGAGCCTCCCGACGCACCGGGCTGCGGTGCGTCAGGGAAAGCGTAGCCTTCGGTATGTCGATGGCGAGGGCTTCAGGTCCAATCGCTGGGGGCTGAGATGAGAGTCGTGGCTGCAGATCTCAGGCTTCAGCTTTTTCCGTTTGTACAGATGCCTGCTCGATCAGGTGCTCAAGGGCGCCGTTGTCATACTTCCCGTAAAGCAGGTCTCTCAGTGAAAGCTTGTCGATCTTGGTGTTGTTTTCCCGGCAGGCCGAGAAGAGTCGTGAAAGCATGGCGACATCCACAGTGCGCGCCAGATTCAGCTCTGAATCTATTTGCCACAGCTTTTCCCCTGAGTCGCTGTAACCGCTGATCTTGAGAACGCGCGAACGGACCAATATGGTTAGCGCTTTGTTGATTTCGACGTTGGTGATTGTCTCGCTGCGCTTTTGGGCCTCTTCGGCAATGCGCTCCTTGCTCTGGTTCGGATGATTGCGTGCGATCTGGTAAACCTCGTTGAGCGCCTTGCTGGACACAAGTCGCCACTGCTTTTTCCTCAGCAGTCTCTCGTAGGCCTTTACCAATGCCTCCTGATGGTTTTCTTCTCTGGTTTCTGACGTCAGGTCGCCGTTTTTCAGAGTTGCGGTCCAGGATTTATTCTTGCCGTCTTGAGCAACCTCAATCGAGTCGATGGCCTTGAGAAAATCGATGAACGAGCGATAACCGAGGTCGCGCTCGTTGAAGGCACTGTCGACGCTGAGCATGCCGTTCTTCAGAGTGGAGAGCGGCAGTGTCTGATCGGCGGCGCGGAGGATTTTTTCCGCAAGATCCATGGCGTCGTCGGTATTCGAGCGCAGCTCTTTCTTGCTGGTTGCTTGCTCTGTGTTGGTGTAGATGTACTTTGAACAGGAGGTCTTCACGCTTTCACTCAGCGGCGACTTCGGGCCTACGCCGATCACTTCCTTACCCATTTCGCGGAGCTTGCGGAACAATGGGGAGAAATCCGAATCACCCGTCGCCAGGACGAACCATTGAATGCCCGGCAGGTTGTGAGCGTAGTCGATGACGTCGATGGTCAGCTGAATGTCCGAAGAGTTCTTCTTGCTGACCGGATGAAAATTGTGGATCAGCTCGAATCCCAAGCGGTTGAGTTCGCTCTGAAAGCCCTGCACGCAAGGGTTGCCCCAGTTGCCATAAGCGCGTCGAACGATCAGTTGGCCGATGGCGCTGAGTTCGGTTATCAGCAGGTCGGGGCCATTGTTCTTCAGCCAGTGGGTCAGGTTTTCAACGTCGATGAACAGCGCGATTTTGGATCGATCCATGATGTCTTCTTATGTGGCGGGAGCAGGGGCCTTTACAGTGTTCCGAGTATTCACGACTCAGCCCCCCACCGTCACCCCCAGCCAGTGCCCGAGGCCATAGGTGATCGCCGCCGCGCCGAGGCCGAAGGCCACCTGGCGCAGGCCGGAGTAGAGCAGGCCGCGGCCGGTGAACAGGGTTACCAGGGCGCCGATCAGGAACAGCCCGCCGGCACTGAACAGGGCGCAGGCGACGACGGCGGCCTGGCCGTCGAGCAGCAGGAACGGCAGCACCGGGATCAGCGCGCCGAGGCTGAACACCACGAAGGAGGTGATCGCCGCCAGCCAGGCCGAGCCGCCGAGGTCGTCGGGATCGACGCCCAGCTCCTCGCGCACCAGGGTGTCCAGCGCGCGGCTCTTGTCGGCCATGATGCCTTCGGCCATGGCGCGCGCCTTGCCCTCGTCGAGGCCCTTGGCGCGGTAGATCAGCACCAGTTCCTCGGCTTCCTCGTCGGGCACCATTTCCAGTTCGTCGCGCTCGGTGGCGATCTGCTGCTCGTACAGCTCGCGGGCGTTCTGCACCGACAGCCACTCGCCGAGGGCCATCGAGCAGGCGCCGGCGAGCAGGCCGGCCAGGCCGGTGAGCAGCAGGGCGTCGGCGGAGAAGGCGGCACCGGCCACGCCCATCACCAGGCTGAAGTTGGACACCAGGCCATCGTTGGCGCCGAGCACTGCGGCGCGCAGGGCATTGCCGCCGCCGGCGCCGTGGCGGCCTTCCAGGCTGGCGAACAGGCGGCCGTTCCAGGTGTTGCGCCGGCCACGCGCCAGCTCGCTGAGCAGGCGGGCGTGGGAGCGCTCCTGGCCGGGCATGCCGGTATCGCAGGTTTCCGGCTGGTCGTCGTACTGGCCGCGGTCGATCTGCTCCAGCGAGGCGGCGGCGCCGATCACCCAGTCCGGGCCGAGCAGGCGGGCGATGCGGATCAGCAGGCGGGTGCGCCAGCTCGGCGCCAGCTCCGGCGCGCTGGCGCCGAGCTGGCGGAACTGCGTGCGCCAGAACTCGGCATGGCGCTCCTCGATGGCGGCCAGGCGGCGGTACAGCTCGCCCAGCTCCGGGCGGCTTTCGTAGCGGGCGAGGGCGCGATACAGCGCGGCGCTGTCGATTTCACCCTGCAGGTTGCAGCGGTAGCGGGCGAGCTGGGCCTGGCGTTCGGCGGACATGGGGCGGCCTCGGCGATGCGGGAGCATCTTTACAGACTAGCCCCGTGGCGAAGGCTCAGGTGCGCAGGGCGCACCCTACGGAGCACGCCAGGGTACGCCACAGGCTACGGATCTCGCCGGTAGGGTGCGCCGTGCGCACCCCATGGACGTGCGCCGTTACCGCCCCGGGGTCAGCAGCAGGCGCTGGCTGCCGTAGGCGCGGTCGAGGTTGCGCTCCTGGAACGGCAAGATCTGGTAGCGACCCTTGAGCCAGGCGTCGATGCCGTCGGCATAGTGCGGGCTTGCCGGATTGCCCGACTGCCCGGAGCTGTTGACCGCCTGCAGCGGCTCGTCCTGGCCGAAGTCGACCACCATGCGCGCGGAGGGGATCAGCCAGGTGTCGAAGTCCTTGCCCCACAGCCAGGCCGAGACGTTCAGCGTGCTGTGGTCGCCGCCGGCCGGGTAGGGACCGCGGTCCAGGTAGTCCCGGATGCTCGCCAGGCTGGCGCGTTGGCCGGCGCTCATGTACGGCGCCAGGCGGGTGGCGTCGCTGTCCCACTGGTAGCGGTGCAGCTTGCCCCACTGCCAGGCGCTGCGGTTGCCGCCCAGTTCGCTCTCCAGGCGCGCCACCGCGCCGGCCAGGCTGCGCGCGAGGATCGCCGGCTTGTCTTCCTTGTGCGGCGTGCGCACGTCGTCCCAGAACGGGCTGTCCTGGCGGCCGAGCAGGTGGTCGGCCTGCGCCGAGTAGCTGAGCTTGGCGATCTCCACCAGGCCCTGCCAGGCCGGGCTGTCCTCCGGGCCCAGCTCGTCGAGGAAGGTCTGCCGCGCGCTTTCCTGGAGGAACATGGCGTACAGCGCGGCGTCGGCCGATTGCGCCGCAAGGCGGCCGTCGAAGGCCTGCAGGCGCTTGAGCGCCTCCTGCGCGCGCTCGCGATCGCCACCGGGCAGGGCGGCGATGGCCTGCTGCAGCGGCTGGGCCATGCCGGGGTCGGCGAACATCGCCTTGAGCTTGGCGGCGAACGGCGTCTGCTGGTCGTACTGCATGGCGATCATGCTGCGCGCGTCGTGGCGCGTGCCGGCGCCGGCCAGCTCGGCGATGCGCTCGGCGCGCTCGGGGTAGAACCAGGAGCTGGACAGCTGCACGCCGTAGCCGCCCGGCACGGTGCGCTGGTTGGCAGTGCCCAACCAGCCCTGCGGCGGGTCCTGGTCGTAGGGATGCAGCATGGTGTCGGCGTAGCCGTCCCAGCCGTACTGGCCGTCCCAGCCGGGCGAGGGGACCAGGCCGCGGCCGCCCTTGCGGTTGGGGTAGCGGCCGGTGACCTGCCAGGCGATGTGCTGGGCGTCGGCGTAGACCAGGTTGAGGCCGAGGGCGCGGATGTTGCGCACCGGCTCGTGGGCTTCGTCCACCGACTGCGCGCGCGACAGGTCGAAGAAGGCGTCGAGGGTCTGGTCGGCCTCGAACAGGCTGCTCTTCAGGGCGATGCCGTAGCCGCTGGCCAGGGCGATCGGCTGCAGCGGATCCTTGCGCTCGCCGAGCACGCTGTTGAGCAGCGGGCCGTGGCGGGTTTCCAGGACGGTTTCGCGGATCGGCCGCTGGCCCTTGATGAAGAAGGTTTCCTGGCGTTCGCGCGCCGGCTGCCACTGGCCGTCGGCGAGGTATTCGAGGCGGTTGCCCTGGCGGCGCACCTGCTCGAGGAACAGGTCCTGGGTGTCGCCCATGACCATGGTCATGCCCCAGGCCAGCTTGCCGTTGAAGCCGGCGACCACCGCGGGGATGCCGGCCACCGAAAGACCGGCGACCTGGTATTTCGGCGTGCGCAGCTGCACGAAGCTCCACAGCGAGGGCTGGGTCAGCGGCAGGTGCGGGTCGTTGGCCAGCAGGCTCTTGCCGCTGCGGCTGCGCTGCGGGGCGATCGCCCAGTTGTTCGACGCCGCCACGCCGAGCATGTTGAGCGCCGCCAGCTGGCCGGCGGCGCCGTCGAGGGCGGCCAGGCCGGGGATCTGCCCGCCGAGCCGGAGACCCTTGAGCTTGTCCGCCTCGTCGACCGGCAGCGGCTCGTCCGGGTAGGTCGGCAGCAGCCAGGCCAGCTGCTCGGTGCCGACCTTCTGCGCCAGCGCCAGGCCGGCGATCTCCTCCTGCAGGTTGACCGACAGGCCGAAGTTGAGCAGGCAGAAGATCAGCGCCGAGTCCTCGGGCTTCCAGTATTCCGGGCGGTAGCCGGAGGCGGCCAGGTCCATCGGCAGCCTGTCGCGGTGGCGGAACAGCCAGGCGTTGACGCCGCGGGCGTAGACCTCGAAGAAGCGGCGCAGGCGCGGCGAGGCGTTCTTCCAGACGATGTCGGCGCTCTCACGCAGGTTCACCGCGCGCATGAAGCGGTCGATCTCCAGCACGCCGGGGCCGGCCATCTCGGCCAGGCGGCCCTGGGCCATCAGGCGCAGGCCGACCATCTGGCCGATGCGGTCGCTGGCGTGCACGTAGCCGAGGGCGAACAGCGCATCGTGGTAGCTGCGGCTCTCGATCAGCGGCATGCCCAGCGGGTTGCGGCGCACCGACACCGTGTCGGCCAGGCCCTTGAGCGGCTGCACCCCGGAGCTCGGCGGCAGGCTGTCCTGGTAGCGGTTGTCCAGCCAGGTCTGGCAGCCGCTCAGGCTGACCAGCGCGGTCAGGGCGGAAGCGCCCGCCAGCAGGGCGAGGGGGCGGAACGAACGCAGCGGCATGACGGGGCTCCGGAAACGGGCGGACGGGATCGGCCCGGCGTGTTCGCCGGGCCGGAAAAGGGCGCTACGTTAGGCGGCGAAAGGGCGCCTGACAAGAGCCGTCAGGCGCCGTGCAGGCGGGCTCAGCCGGCCCGGGCGAGCGGCGGCGGCAGGCCTTCGTCGAGCAGCCAGCGGGCACCCTTGCGGGCGGCGGCCTTGTGGCGGAGTTCCAGCTCGCTGAAGTGCTTCTCGTGGGCGCGGCGCTCGGCGGCGGAGAGCTGCTTCCAGGCGGCATGGGTGGGGATGCCCGAGGTGGCGTCGAACAGGGTGTGGAATACCTGGCAGTGCTCGTGGCCGCTGAGGGCGATGTCGTAGTTGTCGAGCAGCACCTTGATGCGGATGGCGCCCTCGATCAGCGGCAGCTGCCCGTCGAGCAGGCTGCCGGCGAGGATGCGCAGGTCGCCGTTGAGGCGCTGCTGGCGTTCGCTCTCGGCGGTGGCGTAGGCCTTCTGCTGGGCCCACACCCGGCGCCACAGGTGCAGGGCGTAGCCGCCCAGCACCAGCACCACCAGGACTCCGGCCAGCAACAGGCCGAGGGACAGCGTGCTCATCGTCGACTCAGGCGCCGTGGCACTTCTTGTACTTCTGGCCGCTGCCGCACGGGCAGGGATCGTTGCGGCCGACGTCCTTCAGCGGGTTGCGCACCGGCTCCTGGTGGCCGTGGTTGCAGTGCGGGCCGTGGACGTGGGGTTCGTGGTGGTCATGGCCGTGGTTGCAGTCGGGGCCATGCACGTGGGCTTGCTGATTCATCGCTCACTCCGGAATGAAATCGCCGGGAACTATCTGGCCGCTGCGTGCCAGCTGGACGCGGCGGCCGAACATCAGCCCGGTCTTCACCTCGCCTTCGAGGCGATAGCGGATCGGTTTGTCGGGCTTCTCCAACAGTTTGACGATGTATTTCATGTGCCGCCAGAGGTTGGTGTTCACCGGCACCTCGAATTCCTCGCGGCCGTTGGCCGGAACGGTGAACCAGGTGGCGGATTCGCCGCTTGCCAGCTTCACGTCGTTGAGGAAAACCGTGTAAACCAGGCCGCGGATCGGCAGACTCACGTCGTTGGGGTTGTCGACGCGAAAGCGCAGCTTGAACTCCTGCTCGAGCAGGCGGGCGCGGATCACCTCGACCTTGACCAGCTGCACGTCGGGATCCTTGAAGCCGCCACCGAGCCAGGTGGCACAACCGCTCAGGCCGGAGCCGGCCAGCAGGAGCAGGAGGAAGCCGAGGATTCTTGTTGGATGTGCCGGGAAAAGCATGCCATGACTCCGTTGGATGCCCGAGTGTAACAATCGACGGACGGGCTGCAACGTGTTGTTGCGGGAATGTTGCAGTAAAAAAACCAGCGTCATAGTGCGCAGGAAAAAGGACAGGAGTGTGACGGTTGAGCAATCTCTTTGAAGTGGCCTTCGCCGGCGAGCTGATGCCGGGAGCCGAGCCGGAGCAGGTCAAGGCCAATCTGGCGCGGCTGTTCCAGGCCGACCCGCAGCGCATCGCCGCGCTGTTCTCCGGACGGCGCATCGTGATCAAGGGCGGCCTGGATGCCGAGAGCGCGGAAAAGTACCGCCTGACCCTGGCGCGTGCCGGCGCGATGGTCGAGGTCGCCCCGCTCGGTCAGGCCGAGCCGGCTGCGGCGCCGGCCCCCGGCGTGGCAGCGACTCCGGCAGCGGTGGCGCCCGCCGCGCGCCCGGCGCCGGCCGCCGGCGATTTCCCCGAGCTGAAGGTGGTCCCGCGCGACCAGTACATGGCGGCGTTCCGCGAAGTGGCGGCGCCGGACTTCGGCCTGGCGCCGGTCGGCGTCGACCTGCAGGACGCGCGCCCGGCGCCGGTGGCCCCGGCGCTGGACCTCAGCCAGCTCAGCGTGGCGCCGGTCGGCAGCGACATGGGCCAGGCCAGGGCGGCGCCGACCGCGCCGCCGCCGGACACCTCGCACCTGCGCCTGGCCGAGTGACGGCCTTGGCGGGGGCCGCGCTCAGGCCAGGCCCCCGCAGCACTTCTTGAACTTCTGCCCGCTGCCGCACGGGCACGGGTCGTTGCGCCCGGCCTTGAGCGCCACGGTCGGGTCGATGAAGTACCAGCGGCCGTCGACCCTCACGAAATCCGAGCGTTCGCGGTGGGCGTGTTCGCCGGCCGCATCCTGCCAGCGCGCGACGAAGGTCACCTGCGCGCGTTCCGGCGTGCCGCCCTGCGGCCGGTGCGCTTCCACCGACAGTCCCAGCCAGCGGCTCTGCGCGCTCCAGGCGGCCATGGCCTCGCGCTCGAGGCCGGCCTGCTGGGCGGGCAGGGTGGTGGCCACCAGGTAGTCGATCAGGCCCAGCACGTAGGCGCTGTAGCGCGAGCGCATCAGCGCTTCGGCGGTTTCCGGCACGCCGCCGGCATGGTAGCGAGCGCAGCAGTCGGCCAGCGGCAGGCCGCTGCCGCAGGGGCAGGAGGAGTGGGACATCGGCGGTATCGTCGGCAGTCTGACAGGGGGCGCTAGGGTAGTCCGGTCGGGGGCTGCGGTGCCAGCTGGCAGTGGCGGCGGGGGGCGTCTTTACTTGCTCCTATCGGCAATAAGGACCGATGCAAAGGAGAACTGCATCATGGCAAACGCACTTGCAAGAGCCGCTCTGCCCGCGATCCTCGCCAGCACCCTGCTGGCCGGTTGCGCCTCCACCACCAGTACCGGCGATGCTCCGCTCAACCAGCGCAACTGGCCCTGGTGCAGCCTGATCGGCGGCCTTGCCGGCGGCGGCCTGGGCGCCACCGAAAGCGCGGCCATGGCTGGCGGCGGTGCCGCCGCCGGCGCCATCGTCGGCGGCCTGCTGTGCTACGTCCAGGACGGCGATGCCGACAAGGACGGCGTCTTCGACCGCCGCGACCGCTGCCCGGACACTCCGGAGGGGACCGCGGTGCATCACAACGGCTGCCCGCTCAAGGAGTATCCCGCCGCCGCCCCGGTCGCCGAGCCGCCGGCCCCGCAGGACGAGGTGATCGTGCTCAGCGATCAGGGCGAGGTGCTGTTCGCCTTCGACTCGGCCAAGCTGACCCCGGCGGCCATGGCGACCCTCGACGGGCTGCTGGACAGGCTCGCCGCGCCTGACGTGCAGGCGATCCGCGTCGAGGGGCACACCGACAGCGTCGGCAGCGACGCCTACAACCAGAAGCTTTCCGAGCGGCGCGCCGCCAGCGTGGCGAACTACCTGGCCAGTCGCGGCGTGGCGGCCGACAGGCTGAGCACCCGCGGTTTCGGCGAGAGCCAGCCGCTGGTCGACAACGCCAGCGACGACGGGCGTGCGCAGAACCGTCGGGTGGAGATCGTGATCGACCGCTGAACGGAGCGTCCGCAGGCGAGGGACATGCGGCCCCTCGCCGCGCCCGCTGCGTCGGCCCGTACTTGGCAGCCCCGCGGCCTGCAGCTAAGGTGCGCGCTGGTTTCCTCCGGACATGCCCATGAAACTGCTGACGACCCTGGGCCGCCTGCTGGCCGTGCCGTTCTGGCTGGCGGTGCTGGTCAACCTGGCCGCACCCTTCGCCGCGCCCTTCGCCCTGCTGATCGACGTGGCCGCTGCCGCCGTGTTCGCCCTGCACCTGCTGCAGCTGGTCGCCTGTCGCGATCGGCTCAAGGCCAGCGCCAGCCCGACCCGCGACCGCCTGTTGCTGCTGCTGTTCGGCGCCTTCTGGCTGGACCGCCTGCCGCCGGCCGCCGCCGTGGTCGAGCAACTGGTGCAGGCCACCCGCGAGGTGGCGGTGGACGAGGCGGATGGCCAGGCGGAGCACCCGCCGGTTGCCAAGGCCGAGGCTGCCTGAGCCGGCGTCGACCTTTCGGGTGATCTGCCCTGCAGTGACCGGGCGGTCGCGCTATCATGGCGCCCGTCCCGATCACTGAACGCATATCCAGCGCGCCCGCCATGCTCAGCACCGAACTCAAGTCCCAGATCCAGGGCGCCTACTCCCGTTTCCTCGAGGCCAAGGGCCTCAAGCCGCGCTACGGCCAGCGCCTGATGATCGCCGAAGTGGCCAAGGGCCTCGGCGCCATCGCGGTCGACGACGAGGGCAAGCGCCTCGGCGAGCCGGCGGTGGTGGCGGTGGAGGCCGGCACCGGTACCGGCAAGACGGTGGCCTACACCCTGGCGGCGATCCCGGCCGCCAAGGCCGCCGGCAAGCGCCTGGTGATCGCCACCGCCACCGTCGCCCTGCAGGAACAGATCGTCTTCAAGGACCTGCCCGACCTGGCGCGCAACAGCGGTCTGTCCTTCAGCTTCGCCCTGGCCAAGGGCCGCGGCCGCTACCTGTGCCTGTCCAAGCTCGACCTGCTGCTGCAGGAAGGCGCCGCCCAGGGCGCCACCGCCCAGCTGTTCGAGGAGGAGGGCTTCCGCATCGACGTCGACGAGGCCAGCCAGAAGCTGTTCAACAGCATGATCGAGCGCCTGGCCGGCAGCCGCTGGGACGGCGATCGCGACGCCTGGCCGGAGGCCATCGACGACGCCCAGTGGGCGCGGCTGACCACCGACCACACCCAGTGCACCGGCCGCCACTGCCCGAACTTCCAGCAGTGCGCCTTCTACAAGGCGCGCGAGGGCATGACCAAGGTCGACGTGATCGTCACCAACCACGACCTGGTGCTGGCCGACCTGGCCCTCGGCGGCGGCGCCATCCTGCCGCCGCCCGGCGACACCCTCTACGTGTTCGACGAGGGCCACCACCTGCCGGACAAGGCCATCGGCCACTTCGCCCACTTCACCCGCCTGCGCTCCACCGCCGAGTGGCTGGAGCAGATCGCCAAGAACCTCACCCGCCTGCTGGCGCAGAACCCGCTGCCCGGCGACTTCGGCCGGCTGGTCGAGGGCGTGCCGGAGCTGGCCCGCGAGATCCGCGCCCAGCAGCAGTTCGTCCAGGCCGCCTGCGAGGAACTCGGCGACTTCCGCCCCGGCGAGGACATGGAAGGCCGCGACCGGCCGCGCCACCGCTTCCCCGGCGGCGTGGTGCCCGAGCACCTGCGCGAGATGGGCATCGAGCTGAAGAAGGGCTTCAACCGCCTCACCGACCAGTTCACCCGGATGAGCGACATCCTCAAGGAGGCGATGGACGGCGACGGCAGCGCCGGAGTGAGCAACTACCAGGCCGAGGAGTGGTATCCGCTGTTCGGCAGCCTGCTGGCGCGTGCGCAGAGCAACTGGGAGCTGTGGACCGCCTTCACCAGCGAGGACCCCGAGGACAGCCCGCCGACGGCGCGCTGGCTGACCCTGGTGGAGAACGGCAGCTATCACGACATCGAGGTCAACGCCAGCCCGATCCTCGCCGCCGAGACCCTGCGCCGCCACCTGTGGAACGTCGCCCATGGCGCCCTGGTGACCTCGGCGACCCTCACCGCACTGGGCAGCTTCGAGCGCTTCCGGATGCGCTCCGGCCTGCCGAAGAACGCTGTCACCGCGGTGGTGCCCAGCCCGTTCCGCTATGCCGAGGCCGGCCTGCTGCACGTCCCTGACATCCAGGCCGACCCGCGCAAGGCCGACGAGCACACCGCGGCCATCGTCCGCGAGCTGCCGGCCATGCTCGAGGGCGCGCGCGGCAGCCTGGTGCTGTTCTCCTCGCGCAAGCAGATGCAGGAGGTGTTCGACGGGCTCGAGCGCGACTGGCGCAAGCGCGTGCTGATCCAGGGCAACCTGTCCAAGCAGGAGACCCTCAACAAGCACAAGGCGCGTGTCGACGACGGCGAGCCCAGCGTGCTGTTCGGCCTGGCCAGCTTCGCCGAGGGTGTCGACCTGCCCGGCGCCTGGTGCGAGCACGTGGTGATCGCCAAGATCCCCTTCGCCGTGCCGGACGATCCGGTCGAGGCGGCGCTGTCGGAGTGGATCGAGGCGCGCGGCGGCAACCCGTTCATGGAGATCGCCGTGCCCGACGCCTCGCTGCGCCTGATCCAGGCCTGCGGCCGCCTGCTGCGCACCGAGCAGGACACCGGCACGGTGACCCTGCTCGACCGCCGCGTGGTCACCCAGCGCTACGGCAAGGCCATCCTCAACACCCTGCCGCCGTTCCGCCGACAGATCGACTGAGTTCATATTGCCGGTGCGCGCGGCGCACCCGTGCGGCGCGTAGTAGGGTGCGCCATGCGCACCATCCATGCCCATGGCCGCGCGCAACCGTAAACCTGGCACAGGAGTCCCCATGCACATCCACGGCTATTTCGACCTGCAGTTCGAGGCGGTGAAGGACGCCTTCGCCGAGCTGTTCAACGACCCGCAGGAGCGCGGCGCCGCGCTGTGCGTGCAGATCGGCGGTGAGACGGTGCTCGACCTGTGGGCCGGCATGGCCGACAGGGATGGCCAGGAGCCCTGGCACACCGACACCATCCTCAACCTGTATTCCTGCACCAAGGCCTTCACCGCCGTCGCGGCGCTGCAGCTGGTCGGCGAGGGCAAGCTGGAGCTGGACGAGCCGGTCGCCCGCCTGTGGCCGGAGTTCGCCGCCGCCGGCAAGCAGCACGTCACCCTGCGCCAGCTGCTCAGCCATCGCGCCGGCCTGCCGGCGATCCGCCAGCCGCTGCCGCCGGAAGCCCTCTACGACTGGGAGGCGATGACCGCCGCGCTGGCCGCCGAGGCGCCGTGGTGGACGCCGGGCGACGGTCACGGCTATGCGCCCATCACCTACGGCTGGCTGGTCGGCGAACCGATCCGCCGCGCCACCGGGCGCAATCCCGGCGAGGTGATCGTCGAGCGCACCGCGCGGCCGCTGGGCCTCGACTTCCACATCGGCCTCCCCGACAGCGAGTTCCACCGCGTCGCCCACATCTCCCGCGGCAAGGGCAACCTCGGCGACGCCGCCGCCCAGCGCGTGCTCAACGCGATGATGCGCGAGCCGCAGGCCATGACCACCCGCGCCTTCACCAACCCGCCGTCGATCATGACCAGCACCAACAAGCCGGAGTGGCGGCGCATGGCGCAGCCGGCGGCCAACGGCCACGGCAACGCGCGCAGCCTGGCCGGCTTCTACGCGGGACTGCTCGACGGCAGCCTGCTCGACAGCGCCCTGCTCGCCGAGATGACCCGCGAGCACAGCCTGGGCGACGACCGCACCCTGCTGACCCACACCCGCCTGGGGCTCGGCCTGATGCTCGAGCAGCCCGAGGTGCCCAACGCCACCTACGGCCTCGGCCGCCACGCCTTCGGCCACCCCGGCGCCGGCGGCTCCATCGGCTTCGCCGACCCCGAGCGTGAACTGGCCTTCGGCTTCGTCACCAACACCCTCGGCCCGTACGTGCTGATGGACCCGCGCGTGCAAAGGCTGGCGCGGGTGGTGGGGGAGTGTTTGTAGTCGATCGCTGGCCGGCAGCAGGGCACCTGTCGAGTTTGCTGTCTATTATGTACGTATTTCTGTACATTGACCGGGCTCTATAGGAGATAAGCATGCAGACCATCAACTACACCGCTGCCCGCCAGCATCTGGCGGAAACCATGGATCGCGTGAACAGCGACCGTACCCCCATCCTGGTGACCCGGCAGAAGGGCGAGCCGGTGGTGATGATTTCCCTGGCCGACTACAACGCGCTCGAAGAGACCGCCTATCTGCTGCGCTCGCCGGCCAATGCCGAGCGGCTTATCAAGTCGATCAACAGCCTGCGGGCTGGCAAGGCGCAGGCGCAGCAGCTGATCGACGAGGAGTGATCGGGCTTGAACATCCTCTTCACGCCCGAGGCCTGGGACGACTACCTGTGGTTCCAGCAGAACGACAAGGCAGGGCTCAAACGGATCAACCTGTTGATCCGTGACGCCCAGCGCAATCCGTTCAGCGGTATCGGCAAGCCGGAACCCCTCAAGCACAACCTCAGCGGCTTCTGGTCGCGGCGCATCAGCGAGGAGCACCGGCTGGTCTACACGGTCGATGGCGATGCGCTGCAGATCGTGATGTGCCGGTATCACTACTGAGCGTTTGGTCCGGCACCTCCTCGCCCTTCTGCACAGCAGGGGGCCTGTTTTCGTTGATCGGTCTGTAGCGTTGGCTGTGCTATGTTCCGCGACCTACAGGCGTTTTTTGGAAAAGGATTTTGGTTCATCGCATTTTCCCGGGGAAGGCGGCCTTGATTTTCAGGAAAAAGTAATCGGCGTCCCTGAAGCCATAGGCCATGCGCTTGATCACCTTGATCCGGTTGTTCACCCCCTCCAGCAGGCTGGTG
>NZ_CAJGBM010000004.1:0-127498 GCF_904426495.1 Pseudomonas sp. OF001
TGTTAGGCCTGCCGCCAGCGTTCAATCTGAGCCATGATCAAACTCTTCAGTTCAAATCAATTCGGGTTTTGAGAAAACCCTAAACTTGGCTCAGCAATCGCAAAAAACTCTCGAATTCACGAGTGTTACTTGTGATGCTGATAATCTTGCGACTGTCAGTCTTACCTCACAAGCACCCACACGAATTGCTTGATTCAACTTGTTAAAGAGCGTTTCGATCGATTCACTCAGCGCTTCCGCTTCGTCTCAACCGAGGCCGCGCATTCTACAGCAGCCTTTCAACCTGTCAAGCGTTTTTCGAAAATTTTCTTTTCAAATCAACCGCTTGCGCTTCAGCGAAGAACTCGACCACCGAAGCGAGGGAGATGAATCATACAGCAGCCAGAGCCGCTGTCAACATCTCCGAACAACGCGCCTTCAACCCGGAGACTGACGACGCCGCAGGAAAGCAACCCTGCACTTCCACCACCACCACCCCGATCCAAGCACTTGATTTACAAGGCTTTTCGATCAGCTTGCCGCTGGAAGTGGGGCGCATTATAGAGACATCGGCGGCGACGTCAACGACTTTATTGAAATGATTCCGCCAGGAAGGCCCGAGCACATGCGTTGAGTGCACAACCGCCAGGAGCACCATATATAAGGACTGATACGGGGATACGCCGACCGCAATCGTCCCAAGCTGATGGCACAAAGCAAACAGGGGGCCTGCACCAAGGTGCAGGCCCCCTGTCGATGATCCGGCGGGATTCGAACCCACGACCCCTGCCTTCGGAGGCCAATGCGGTACAGGAATCTCAGCTAACTGAAAGCGCCCTAAAGTGACTGTAAGCCACGTGGTGCAAGGCTTCGAGCGTTTCTCGGCAATGTGGCTTCACGTCATCTGCCGTCACTTAAACAACAAAATCCTAGGCACAGAAACGAAATCAAGCTGAGGCGCTTTTGACCACTAGCTACAGTAGGTCAGATGGCAGCCATTGTACGAGCCCCCAGCGCCATCGACCAGCTTTTGCAAGGGGGCCTCTCCTCCCCCATCCCCTTCATGCCACCTGCGCTGTAGCTGATGACGAGGCCAACCAGCATGTACTCCCACGCATCAGGCCGACCCTTAGCCGCGCCTCCTGCCTTGAATCCACCTCCCTGCCCACACCTGCGCAATAAATACGTATCATCAGGCCATCGATCGCCACGGCAGCCTCAGCACCCAGACTGAGCGCCCCCAGGGAGTCGGCCATCATGGAAGAAAGCGCTCAACAGCGCTCAGAGCGCTACATATCCGCGCGCAACCAGCATCCAGCCTGGCTCCTGCTCGCGTCTCGCAGAGCACCTTTGGTATTGGGCTGCCTGCGTACCCTGTTCGAGCGAGCTCATGACGGCATTGCTATAGAGGATGCGCTCCAGGCACTGGCGACAATCCTTGCTGCCTATACCAGCCAAGACCTTTACGAGATCAGTCCAGAGGATACGCACCTGCAGGCTGGTCGCGAACTGCGAGAGTGGATCAAGCGCCGCCTGATCATCGAGCGCGAGGGACGGATCTACGCGACCGATGCTCTGGAGGTCGCCATCCAGTTCGTGGAGTCCCTGGACAGTCGCATCATGACCTCCACCGCCTCCCGCCTCTCGGTGGTCCAGCGTGAGATCGAGAATCTGGAGACCAGCCTGAATCCGAGCAAGGAAAGCCGCATCGCCAGTCTGCGCCGTCGAATCAAGGATCTGGAGTTCGAACTGGAGCAGGCCGAGGCCGGACAGATAAGCGTGCTGGACGAGGCCCAGGCGACCGAAGGCATCCGCGAGGTCTACAACCTGGCGGTTGGGCTGCGCGCCGATTTTCGCCGGGTCGAAGACTCCTGGCGCGAGGCGGATCGTGCACTGAGGCAATCGATCATCAGCGAGCAATATCACCGTGGCGAAATCGTCGACCGACTGCTCGATGGCCAGGACGCGCTGCTGAATACGCCAGAAGGTCGCGTGTTCGACAGTTTCCAACAACAGCTACGCCAGTCCATTGAGCTGGACAACATGCGTGCACGCCTGCGCACCATCCTCCGCCACCCGACGATCCCCAAAGCCCTGAACCGCTCGCAGCAAATGGAACTGCAATGGCTGGTCTTGCGCCTCGTCCAGGAAACACAGAGCGTCCTCCAGGCTAGAGCACGCAGCGAAAGGGACGTGAAGGGATTCATGAAGACCGGCCTCGCCGCAGAGCATCACCGGGTAGGACACCTGCTGAACGAGATCTTCAACCTAGCGCTCAATATCGACTGGCAGCGCCAATCGGTACGCCGCCAGGCCGTCCCACTCCCGCCGGTTGGCGTAGCTATCACCAGTGTGCCGGCTGCCGAGCGTTTGCGCTTCAAGGCTCTGGATGATGAAGAGCGAAGCGAGCTGAACCTGCATGACAAACAGGCTGGACTGGATCAGATCGGCGATGACTTCTGGGACGCCTTCGACGGCCTGGATCGAGAAACGCTGATCCGCAACACATTAAGCGTACTGGCCGAGCAGCGCAGGTCTGTGAGTCTCGGCGAACTGGCACATCTGCTGCCTCCCGCGCATGACCTGGAAACGTTCGCACTCTGGCTGGGAATGGCGCGCGAGGCCGGCATCAAGGTGCTGGACAAAGAGAGGGAAACAGTGGAGCTGGTGGACGACGAGCAACGTCGCTGGATCTTCCACTTGCCGTATGCCGGGCTGGAAAGCGAGGCGCTCAAGGATATCGACTGGGAGTTGTGAGCATGGCAGGCATTTTTGATCGCATTACCGGAGCCTCCACAGAACGCGACACCCTGCAGGCTTCGCCGCAGAGGGGAATAGATGACGACTCCCCCAGTATCGAGTTACCCGAGTCGCTCGATGAACCTGTCGATGAGCCCAGAACACCGCAGCGAACCCGCGAAACCGTTCAGGAATTGCTCAAGTACGGACTGCTGGAAGAAAGCCACAAACCCAACTTGTATCGCACCGCGCTCACCCAGCACGAAGATATAGCCCGAGTTCTGGAGCCCCTCGACCTGCGCATGGGTGTCGATGAAGTACGCGGCTTGGTATTCGTGACCGTACGGCAGGACGAAACGGCCGAACAGGATGAATGGTCTCACCCGCTGGTACGCAGGCAGCGTCTGAATCTGGAACAGTCCCTGCTGATCGCAATCCTGCGTCAACACTTCATTACCTATGAACAGGAAAGCGGGACCGGCGCCAGCCACGCACAGGTCGCCGTCGACGACCTGATTCCGCAACTGCAGGTCTATCTCGGTGATCTGGGCAGCGATGCCCGGGAGAGAACTCGTGCTATTGGCCTGCTGGATCAGCTCAAAGGCCATGGCTTGGTCTCGGCTCTGGATGCCCATGATCGGGTGATCATCCGCCCCATCATCGCGCACCTAGCCAACCCGGAGAACCTTCAGGCACTGCTGGCGTGGCTGCAGGCACAGATCGATAAGTCGAACGAAACCACTGAGCCGGCGGCTGGCGAGGAGATGGAATGAAACAGTCGACGCTTTGGCGTAACAGCGAGACCTTCATCCTGACTCGCTTGGAGCTATACAACTGGGGCGGGTTCCAGGACTTTCACCATGCTGAGATAGACCCTGCCGGCACAGCGGTGACCGGCCCCACCGGCAGCGGCAAGACCACTCTGGTCGACGCTCTGATGACACTGCTCTGCGCCAACCCACGATACAACCTGGCCTCCACCGGTGGACATGAAAGCGACCGGGATCTGGTGTCCTATGTCCGCGGTGTTTCCGGCCCAGGCGATGGCGGCCCCGGTCAATCCCATATCGCCCGCCCCGGAAAAACAGTAACTGCGATCGCCGCCACACTCGAGCGCGACGGTCAGTTGGTACGTCTGGGGACCTTGCTTTGGTTCGAGGGCATAAGCTCCAGCGCAACGGACATGAAGAAGTTGTGGCTATTTAGCGAGGCGCCCGAACAAACCCTGGAGCACTGGCTGCACCTGCATCACGAAGGCGGCATGCGCGCACTACGGCAGATGGACAAGGACAGCACCGGCATCTGGACCTACCCCAGCAAGAAGGCCTTCCTGGCCCGGCTGCGCGACTACTTCGAGGTTGGCGAGAACGCCTTCACTCTGCTCAACCGCGCCGCGGGCCTCAAACAGCTCAACAGCATCGACGAAATCTTTCGCGAGCTGGTGCTGGACGACAACTCGGCCTTCGAGCGCGCAGCCGAAGTCGCCGCCAGCTTCGACGACCTTACCGGCATCCATCAGGAACTGGAAATCGCCCGCCGGCAACAACGCTCGTTGCAACCGATCGCCGATGGCTGGCAACGTTATCAGGCGCAGCAGCGACAACTGGAGGACCAGCAGGCGCTCGATGCCATCCTGCCCGTGTGGTTCGCCGAACAGGCCCATCAACTGTGGCAGGCAGAAACCAGCAGGCTGGACGCTGCGTTCAGACAGGCAAAGCAGGAGCAGGACCAATGTCAGCAGCGCCTGGATGAACAGAAAGGGCTGGTCGACCGGCAACGGCAGCTTTACCTGAAAGCCGGGGGGGCTGGCATCGATCAGCTCAGAGGGCGCATCGCCGAATGGCAAAAATTCCGTGCCCGACGAGAGCTCCAGGCGACCCAATATCAGCGGCTGGCCAGAAACCTCAACCTGGCGGACGAGCTTTCCGCGACGGCCCTGCACGCCAACCAGGAAAAGGCCCGTGAGCGACTACAGAGCCTGGATGCGCAGATCAGCGCAGCACAGGAGCAGGCCTTCAAGGCGGGGGTTGCCGAACAGGCGCTGAAAGAGCAGCTCGGCGAGCTGCAACGGGAAAAGGCCGAGGTGGAGCGTCGTCCGGGTTCGAACCTACCCGGACTACACCAGGCCTTCCGCAGCGAGCTGGCTAGGGCACTGGGGCTGGATGAAGCAGCCCTGCCCTTCGTCGCCGAACTCGTGCAGGTCAAACCCGAGGAGCAGTCCTGGCGCGGCGCCATCGAACGAGCGATCGGCAGTCACCGGCTGCGCATCCTGGTACCGCCGGAGTCATCCAGATCCGCACTGCAGTGGATCAACCAGCGGCACAATCGCCTGCATGTTCGCCTGCTCGAGGTGAAGGAACCTGTTTCTCGCCCACGCCCCTTCGAGGATGGCTTCACCAACAAGCTGACCTGCAAGGAGCATCCTTATCGCGCCGCGCTCGAAGCGCTACTGGCCGACAACGACCGGCACTGCGTCGACAGCCCAGAGCAGTTGCGGCAAACCCCGCACGCGATGACGGCCCAGGGATTGATGTCCGGCAAGGAACGCTTCTTCGACAAGCAGGACCAGAAGCGTCTGGACGAGGACTGGCTCACCGGTTTCGACAACCGAGATCGCCTGGCTTATCTCACTGAACAGATTCGTACCCTCGAAACGCAGCTGACAACCGCGACGCAAGCCCTTCGTATCGCGCAGGATGCCGCTGGCAGTCTGGAGGATCAGTACCGCGCGCTGGAGCAGCTCCAGCGCCTGGAGTTCGAAGAGATCGACCTGCCCGGCGCGCAGCGCCAACTCGACGAATTTCAGCAGCATCTGGATGCCCTGACCCGCCCAGACTCCGATGCTGGCACAGCCAAGGTCGAACTGGACAAGGCAGAAAGCCTGCACAAGGAGCTGGACCAGCAGCTGAGGAAGGCCATCGAAACCTTCACCGCTGCAAAGAAAGATCTGGAGCATGCCGACGCAGCACTGCGCAGAGCCTTTCAGCGCGCAGGGCAGGGGCTTAGCGATGCTCAACGCACCTTGGCAGCCACGCACTTCCCGCGCTTGGCGCTCGAACAGCTGGACGACCTCCAAGACATCGAGCGCAAGCATGCGCACGAGCTACAGCAGCAGCTCAAGGCTGGCGGCGAGAAGCTGCAGAAGCTGCGCGAAGAACTCATCAAGCGCATGTCCGATGCTAAGAAGGAGGATACCGGCGCCCTCGCGGAAGTCGGGAGGAAACTGGAAGACATTCCACAGTATCTAGCACGCCTGCAGGTACTGACCGAGGAAGCCCTGCCCGAGAAGCTCAAGCGCTTCCTGGATTACCTGAACCGCTCCTCCGACGACGGCGTGACCCAGTTGCTCAGCTATGTCGACCACCAGGTCGCCCTGATCGAAGAGCGCCTAGAGGATCTGAACAGCACCATGCGTCGAGTCGACTTCCAGCCCGGTCGTTACCTGCGCCTGGTAGCAAGCAAGGTCGTGCACGAGAGCCTGCGCAGCCTGCAACGCGCGCAGCGCCAACTGAACTCGGCACGCTTCACCGACGACAATGGCGAAAGCCAGTACAAGGCCCTACAGGAGCTGGTGGCCTTGCTCAAGGATGCCTGCGAGCGCAGCCGCACCCTAGCCGCTCGCGCCCTGCTGGACCCACGCTTTCGCCTGGAGTTCGCCGTTTCGGTGATCGACCGGGAAAGCGGCGAGGTCATCGAGACCCGCACCGGCTCACAGGGCGGCAGCGGCGGCGAAAAGGAAATCATCGCCTCCTATGTACTGACCGCCTCCCTGAGCTACGCGCTCTGCCCGGACGGCAGCAGCCGGCCGCTGTTCGGCACCATCGTCCTCGACGAGGCCTTCTCACGCAGTTCCCATGCAGTCGCCGGACGCATCATCGCGGCCCTGCGCGAGTTCGGACTGCATGCCGTGTTCATCACCCCGAACAAGGAGATGCGTCTGCTGCGCCACCACACCCGCTCGGCCATCGTTGTTCATCGCCGAGGACCGGAATCCAGCCTGGCCTCGCTGAGCTGGGAAGCCCTGGACGAACTTCGCCAGCAACGCCGCCAGGTCCGCCATGAAGTCGCCCAGTGATATCGGCCAGAGCCTGGCCCGCCAATGGCAACAGCCGCGCATCCGCCGGGAGCGCCTGCTCGATCCCGGCGGCTGGCCCCGCGACTTCACCATCGGCAAACCCTCGGCTGGCCTCTTCTCGGCCAATCCCCAAGCCGTGCAGCGGCATGTCGAAGCCTGGCGGCAAGTGCGGATCGGTGAGGTCACGTGGGAGCCCGTCGACTACCGTGCCGCCCTCGGACCGGTCCAGGTGCCCATGACCTGGCGGTTGCGCAGCCCGTCGGAGTGGGTTGCTGCTAGCGGCGATCCCGAAGTGATGCGTGAATACCGGATGCTCGAGGCGCTGGTGGAGCAGACCGACCGCTGCTTTCACACCCTACTTGTCAGTCAGCGCAGTCTCTGGCTAAAAAAATCAGCCGACGAGGTCATCACCACCGCACGACTTGCCGCTCGACTGTCGCCGGGCTGCGCCCAAGGGCGCCCCTTGCGCCTGCTGGCCGAGCTCGGCGTGGACACCAAGTTCTTCGAGCGCAACACCGCCCTGCTGACCAGGCTGCTCGACGAGCGCTTCGAAGGCGAGGTGTCCGCACAGGGGCTGACGACCTTCCTGGATGCCTTCGAAGACAGCAGCCACTGGGTACTGGTCGCTCCGCTGTCACCCGGCCTGCTGCCGTTCAAAAGGCTCAGACTGACCACCGCTGAACTGGCGGAAGTCGATCTGCCCTGCTCCCGTGTGCTGGTGGTAGAGAACGAACAGTGCATCCACCAGTTGCCCGAGCTACCGGACACCATCGCGATTCTCGGCGCCGGACTGGATCTGCAGTGGCTGGGCTCCCCGTACTTGGCCAGCAAGTCCCTCGGCTACTGGGGCGACATGGACACCTGGGGGCTCTTGATGCTGGCGCGCGCGAGGCAACGACAGCCGGCCATCCGGGCGCTGCTGATGGAGAGGTCGATCTTTGACCGGTACGCATCGACCAGTGCGGTCGTCGAGCCGGTCAAGGCCCAGGACTCGGCCCCCGATGGTCTACAGCCCGACGAGGCCGACCTCTATCGATACCTGCTGACGCGGGAGTGTGGTCGTCTGGAACAGGAATATCTGCCAAGGGACCAGGTGGAAAGGATCATGACCGCCTGGGCGATGTGAGCTGCCCGGGTTGGGCACCCAAGACAGGGTGCACTGGTCAAGATGCTGCGTTTGGCCGGCATGGGGGAAATTTTGCGGGAGGAACCGGCTCAGGGACCGAACCGGCGGCGCCTCGGAAAAAGGCGTGTAAATCAAGAAGATATGGCGCACCTGGCGGGATTCGAACCCACGACCCTTGCCTTCGGAGGGCAATACTCTATCCAGCTGAGCTACAGGTGCGTATGTGTTGCAGAGACCTATTTGACCACTAGCTTCCGAGCTTCTCAAGCCGCTGACCCCTGCCTTCGGAGGGCAGTACTCTATCCAGCTGAGCTACGGATGCTTGTGAGAACGGACTGGCAGACCGTTCGCAACGTGCGGCCACATGATACGCATGTTGGCCACAGCCGTCCATGGCGTCGAGGATCGTTCGCTATCCCGAACATTTCGATCCATCCGATAACCTATGTCTTTGAAAAATTTACATTTTCAATCATCTGCGTTGTTTTTTTTGCACACCCCATTGCGCGCACCCGTGATCGACCCTAGGATTGTTTGACATTTCGAACATCCCGCCGGAGACCGCGATGGAACTGAAAGACCCCAGCCTGTTCCGCCAGCAGGCCTACGTGAACGGTCATTGGTGCGAGGCCGACAGCGGCGCGCGGACCGACATCTTCAACCCGGCCAGCGGCGAGAAGCTGGGCAGCGTGCCGAACATGGGCCGTGCCGAGACCCGCCGTGCCATCGAGGCGGCGCGCGTGGCGCAGCCGGCCTGGCGCAAGCTGACCGCCAAGGAGCGCGCTGCCCGCCTGCGCCAGTGGTACGAGCTGATCCTCGCCAACCAGGAAGACCTGGCGCAGATCATGACCGCCGAGCAGGGCAAGCCGCTGGCCGAGGCTAGAGGCGAGGTGGCCTACGCCGCGTCCTTCATCGAGTGGTTCGCCGAGGAGGCCAAGCGCGCCTATGGCGACGTGATCCCGGCGCATGCCGCCGACAAGCGCATCCTGGTGCAGAAGGAGCCGGTCGGCGTCACCGCGGCGATCACCCCGTGGAACTTCCCGGCGGCGATGATCACCCGCAAGGCTGGCCCGGCGCTGGCGGTGGGCTGCGCCATGGTGCTCAAGCCGGCACCGCAGACCCCCTTCTCCGCCCTGGCCCTGGCCGCCCTGGCCGAGCGCGCCGGCATCCCGGCCGGCCTGCTCAGCGTGCTGCCGGCGGACGTCGCCACCAGCCGCGAGGTGGGCGCCGAGCTGTGCGAGAATCCGGTGGTGCGCAAGCTGTCGTTCACCGGCTCGACCGGCGTCGGCATCAAGCTGATGGAGCAGTGTGCGCCGACCCTGAAGAAGCTGTCGCTGGAGCTGGGCGGCAATGCGCCCTTTATCGTGTTCGACGACGCCGACCTGGATGCCGCGGTCGAAGGCGCGATGATCTCCAAGTACCGCAACGCCGGACAGACCTGCGTGTGCGCCAACCGCATCTATGTGCAGGACAAGGTCTACGACGCCTTCGCCGCCAAGCTGGCCGCCGCAGTGGCCAAGCTCAAGGTGGGCAACGGCGCCGAGGCCGGCGTGACCACCGGCCCGCTGATCGACGCCAATGCCGTGGCCAAGGTGCGCCAGCACCTCGACGACGCGCTGAGCAAGGGCGCGCGGGTGATCGCCGGCGGCAACGGCCTGGGTGGCAACTTCTTCGAGCCGACTATTCTGGTCGATGTGCCAACCAGCGCGCGAGTCGCCAAGGAAGAGACCTTCGGCCCGCTGGCCCCGCTGTTCCGCTTCCGCGACGAGGAGGACGTGATCGCCCAGGCCAACGACACCGAGTTCGGCCTGGCTGCCTACTTCTACGCCCGCGACCTCGGCCGCGTGTTCCGCGTGGCCGATGCGCTGGAGTATGGCATGGTCGGCATCAACACCGGCCTGATCTCCACCGAGGTGGCGCCGTTCGGCGGCATGAAGGCTTCCGGCCTCGGCCGTGAGGGCTCCAAGTACGGTCTCGACGAGTATCTCGAGATCAAGTACCTGTGCCTCGGCGGCATCTGATTTCGTACGAACTCCGGGCCACGGCCCGGGGTGGGTGGAGGCCGTGTTTTGTCGGCGACGGCCCTTCACCCCTCCTTTCCGGCCGGCCTGCCACCGGCAGGCCGGCCCCGACCGACGCTCCGACTGTCCTGCGTGAGTAATGCCATGAGCCAGACCAACGCCTCCCTGCTGCAACGCCGCCAAGCTGCCGTCGCCCGCGGCGTCAGCCAGATCCACCCGATCGTCGCCGAGCGCGCCGAGAACGCCACCGTGTGGGACGTCGAGGGCCGCGAGTACATCGACTTCGCCGGCGGCATCGCCGTGCTCAACACCGGCCACCTGCATCCGAAGGTGGTGGCCGCCGTCCAGGAGCAGCTGACCAAGCTGTCGCACACCTGCTTCCAGGTGCTGGCCTACGAGCCCTACATCGCCCTGTGCGAGGAAATCGCCAAGCGCGTGCCGGGCGATTTCGCCAAGAAGACCCTGCTGGTCACCTCCGGCTCCGAGGCCGTCGAGAACGCCGTGAAGATCGCCCGCGCCGCCACCGGCCGCGCCGGGGTGATCGCCTTCACCGGCGCCTACCACGGCCGCACCATGATGACCCTGTCGCTGACCGGCAAGGTGGTGCCCTACTCCGCCGGCATGGGCCTGATGCCGGGCGGCGTGTTCCGCGCCCTGGCGCCCTGCGAGCTGCACGGCATCAGCGAGGACGACGCCATCGCCAGCATCGAGCGGATCTTCAAGAACGATGCCCAGCCGCAGGACATCGCCGCGATCATCATCGAGCCGGTGCAGGGCGAAGGCGGCTTCTACGTCAACTCCAAGGCCTTCATGCAGCGCCTGCGCGCCCTGTGCGACCAGCACGGCATCCTGCTGATCGCCGACGAGGTGCAGACCGGCGCCGGCCGCACCGGCACCTTCTTCGCCACCGAGCAGCTGGGCATCGTCCCGGACCTGACCACCTTCGCCAAGTCCGTAGGCGGTGGCTTCCCGATCTCCGGCGTGTGCGGCAAGGCGGAAATCATGGACGCCGTCGCCCCCGGCGGCCTGGGCGGCACCTACGCCGGCAGCCCGATCGCCTGCGCCGCGGCGCTGGCCGTGCTCAAGGTGTTCGACGAGGAGAACCTGCTGGAGCGCTCCCAGGCCGTCGGCGAGCGTCTGAAGGCCGGCCTGCGCGAGATCCAGGCCAAGCACAAGGTCATCGGCGACGTGCGCGGCCTGGGTTCGATGGTCGCCATCGAGCTGTTCGAGGACGGCGACGTGCACAAGCCGGCCGCCGAGCTGGTCGGCAAGATCGTCGCCCGCGCCCGCGACAAGGGCCTGATCCTGCTGTCCTGCGGCACCTACTACAACGTCATCCGCTTCCTGATGCCGATCACCATCCCGGACGCCCAGCTGGACAAGGGCCTGGCCATCCTCGCCGAGTGCTTCGACGAACTGGCCTGATCCCCGCCCCTCCCACGCCCGCCCCGCGCCCTGCGCGGGGCGGGCGTTCTTCTTACGGCTTGCGGCTTGCCGCGCGGCGCGCAGCCGCGACCGCCGGCAACGCCAGCAGCCCGGCACCGCGGGCCGATCAGATCACCCGATAGGCGCTGCCGGCCTCCCACTCGCCTGCCAGCATGCAGCGGTCGCGCCCGCTGCGCTTGGCCTCGAGCAGCGCCGCATCGGCGCGGTTGAGCACCTGCGAGTAGCCTTCCGGAGCCCGGTACTCGGCTACCCCGAAGCTGGCGGTGATCGCCAGGCGCTGCTCGCCGACCATCACCCGCAGCTCGCGCAGGGCGCCGCGCAGCCGCTCGATCAGCGGCAACGCGTCGGCCAGCACGGTTTCCGGCAGCAACAGCAGGAACTCCTCGCCACCCCAGCGCCCGCACAGGTCGCAGCCGCGCACGCTGGTCTGCAGGGCGCGGGCGATCTCGCTGAGGGCGCGGTCGCCGACCTCGTGTCCCCAGGTGTCATTGATCAGCTTGAAGTGGTCGACGTCGATCATCGCCAGCACGAAGGCGTGCCCGCTGCGCTGGCTGCGCAGTTCCTCCTCGCGCAGGCGCTCCATCAGCAGGCGGCGGTTGGCCAGCCCGGTGAGCACGTCGCGCTGCGAGGCGGTCTTCAGCGCCTGGTTGAGGTCGCGCAGCATGTCCTGGTAGCGGTCGGAGATGCGCGCCACCTTCTCCAGCTGGCGCAGCTGGCGGTGGTAGCGTTCGGACAGCGAGAGGTTCTGCTCGCGCGCCAGCGACTGGTAACCGTCGGAAATCCGCGCGATGCGCTCGAGCCGCGACAGCTGGTCGAGGTTCTGCTGCTGCAGGCGCGCCAGCGCCTCGCGCAGCGGGTGGCCATAGTAGGCGGGGTCGCTCAGCAGGCTCTCGACCAGCAGGTCCAGTTCGCTCTCGCTGTTCATGGGCTGCTACTCGCCGTGGGCCAGGATGGCGAAGGGGAAGCTGCAGTCCTCGCGGAACTCCTCGGCCAGCTCGGCGACCCGCTCGTTGCGGCTGTCGTAGTACCAGTTGACGCTGACCGGGCGGCCGTCGCGATGGGCATCCTCGAGCAGGTCGAAGATGTCCATCAGCGCCTTGATCGAGCTGGTGTTGAGGTACAGCAGGCGCAGCTCGAGGGCCAGCGGGCGGACCTCCTCGCGCAGGAAGCGCTCGACCCAGTCGATCACCTGGCCGAACAGCTCGAAGGAGTTTTCCGGGTAGGAATCGCCCTGCATGGCCAGCACGCCAGCGCTCCAGTCACCCTGAATGGCCGGCGTGGACTGGGTTCCGTGTATGTTCAGTACAGTCATGGTCATTCCCGTGAAAAGTGATCAGATCACCGCGCGCAGGCTGAAGAAGGCGCGCCCGCCGGTCTGTTCGCGGAGCGAGGCGTGCAGCGGCCGGCTCGACTTGCGGGCGATGTCGAGCAGGCCGAGGCCGGCACCGCTGGTGCTTTCGCCGTCGCGCGGCTTGCGCAGCTGCTCCTTGTAGGCGGCCTTGAGCTGCACCTTGTCCAGCCCGGCCAGGCCCTCGACCCACTCGACCAGCTGCAGGCCGTCGGCGTGCTCCACCAGATTGCCGGCCGACACCACGTAGCGGCCGTCCTCGTCGCGGGCGATGGCCACGGTGGCCGAGGCGTCCTGATCGCTGTAGTGCATGCGGGTAGCGTAGTGGCGGATATTCTGGGTCATTTCGATGTAAACGGCGAACACGTCCATCGCCGCCGAGGGCTGCGCCTGTTCGGCCGCCAGGTAGTTGCGCAGGGCGTTGCCGATCTCCTCGATCAGGCTGCGCGAGATCGGCCCGTTGAAGCAGAGCATGATGCGCTGGCGATTGTAGTTCTCGCGCATGGCCAGCAGGTCATGTGTGTCCATGGTCACTCCTTGGTTCTGCACCTAGTCGAAACGGAAGGAAAGCACGGTGATGTCGTCCAGTTGCGGGTGCCCGCCGCGGTAGGCCTCGAGACGGGCGACGAAGCGCTCGGCCTGCTCGGCCAATGGACGCTGGGCATGACTGCGCAGCAGGTCGACGAAGCGCCGGCTGCCGAAGCCGAAGCCATGCTCGCCGCCGGCCTGGTCGAGGAAGCCGTCGGTGCACAGGTAGAAGGTCCAGCCCGACGGCAGCTCGATATCCTGATTGGTGTACTCGCCCTGGCGCTTGTCGGCCAGGGCGCGGCGAGCGCCCTTGTATTCGCGCACCTCGTGGCCGTCGCTGGCGTACAGGGCGATCTTCGCCCCGGCGAAGCGCAGGCGCCGGGCGCTGCGGTCGACCCATACCAGGCCGGCATCCATGTTGGTCGCCAGGGCCCGCGACACCTGCTCCTCGCGCAGCATGCCGCGCACCGTGCGGTCGGTCTCGCGCAGGATCGCCGCCGGGTCGTCGACCCCGGCCACGGCGATGGCATGGTCGATCGCCGCCCGCGCCAGCATGGTCATCAGGGCGCCGGGCACGCCGTGGCCGGCGCAGTCGACCACGCCGAGCAGGCAGTTGCCCTCGCTCTCGCGATACACGTAGAAATCGCCGCCGACCACGTCGCGCGGCTGCCACAGCACGAAGTGATGCTCGCCCAGCGAGGCGGCCAGCTGGCGGTCGGGCAGGATGGCGCGCTGGATCAGGCTGGCGTAGTCGATGGAGTCGTCGATCTGCTTGTGCGCGGCGACCATCTCGCGGTTGGCCTGCTCCAGGGCGTGGGTGCGCTCGCGCACCTTGCCCTCCAGCTCGGCGGTGTGCCGATGCACCTGGGCCGCCATGCTGGCGAAGGCCGCCGACAGCTCGCCGATCTCGTCGCCGCGCGCCGGCGGCAGGCTGGTGGCGTAGTGGCCGGCAGCGATCGCCTTGGCCGACTGCTTGAGGCTGCGCAGCGGCTGCAGCAGCAGGCGCTCCATCGCGTAGGCGAAGCCCAGCAGCAGGGCGGCCAGCAGCACCACCAGGGTGCCCAGCAGCGGCCACAGCCAGTTCTGGTCGAGCAGGCGTGCGGCGTGCAGGTCGACCGCGGTGAGCAGGTGCCAGCGCAGCGGGGCGATGTAGCTGAGCGCCAGCAGGCGCGGCTGGCCGTCGATCCGCGCGTGCAGGATCTGTACGCCGTCCGGCTCGGCCTCGGCGCGCCGCAGGGCCGCGCGCAGCGCCTCCCGCTCGGCCGGCGTGCCGAGCAGGTCGAAGATCAGGCCGGCTCCGGCGGCCTGGCCGGCGCCCGAACTGTAGGCGATGCGCGAGCGGTCCGGGTGGGCCTGGATGGCGCCGTCGGGGGCGAGGATCATCGGCGTCACCCCGTTGTCGCGGCCGACCAGGAAATCGGCGAGGAAGTCGCTCAGGTCCAGGCCGGTGCCGGCCAGGCCGAGCACGCGGGCGCCCTCGCGCACCAGCACGTTGATCCACAGCTTGGTCTCGCCCAGCTTGTGGTCGACGTTGACGTTGAGATTGTAGGTGGCCTGGCCGCCGACGCTGGCGAAGTACCAGGCATCCTCCGGGTCGGCGGGATCGAGCCGGTAGCGTGGCTGGGCACCCGCCGCGGCCTCGGCGTCGACGAAATAGTAGCTGCGGCTGGGCTCGGCGATGACGAACCAGGACTGGTCGCGGAAGTCGCGCCGATAGCCCTCGGCCTCGGCGAAGAAGCGCGCGCGGCGCTGCGGGTCGTCCTCGTCGAGCAACCACTGGCGGGTCAGCTGGGAGTCGGCGAAGCGCCGCGCCAGGGCCAGCTCGCGGGCTACCGGGGCGAGGATGCGCTCGCGGTGCAGCAGGGTGAAGTTGCGCGCGTAGGCCTCGCCGAAATGCTGGCGAATCTCCTCCATCGCCCGCCAGCCGAGCAGGACCGCCGGTATCGAAGCCAGCATGCATGCCAGCAGCAAGGCCAGTACCGACTTGCTGCGCAGCCCCCAGTTCGCCGCCATGAAGAGTCTCCCGGCCTCCGCCGCGTCCGGCCTAGGCCGGCAAAAGTGCCATTGTGCAACCTGCCCGCGGCAGGGGTACAGCCCCGCGTCGCAAATGCCGCTCCCGCCTGCCGGGCGGCAGACGGGAGACGGTGGCGCCTTCAGGGCGCCGGGTTGGGTTGTCCGGTGTGGATGCGCTCGATGCCGGCCAGCAGCTCGTCGCCGAGCTGGAGGTCGAGACTGGCGATGTTGCTGTCCAGCTGCTCGAGACTGGTGGCGCCGATGATGTTGCTGGTGACGAACGGCCGGCTGGTGACCCAGGCCAGCGCCAGCTGCGCCGGGTCGACGCCGTGCTCGCGGGCCAGGGCGACGTAGGCGCTGGCCGCCTGGCGCGCCTGCGGGTTGTTGTAGCGCTGGAAGCGCTCGAACAGGGTCAGCCGCGCCCGCTCCGGCCGGGCGCCGTTCTCGTACTTGCCGGACAGCAGGCCGAAGGCCAGCGGCGAGTAGGCCAGCAGGCCCACCTGCTCGCGGATCGCCATCTCCGCCAGGCCCACCTCGAAGCTGCGGTTGAGCAGGTTGTAGGGGTTCTGGATCGACACCGGGCGCGGCCAGCCGCGGGTTTCGGCCAGCTGCAGGAAGCGGTGCACGCCCCAGGGCGTCTCGTTGGACAGGCCGATGTGGCGGATCTTGCCGCTCCTGACCAGCTCGTCGAGCACCTCCAGCGACTCCTCGATCGGCGTGATGTGCGCATCCGGGGCGTGCTGGTAGCCGAGCTGGCCGAAGAAGTTGGTCTGCCGGTCCGGCCAGTGCAGCTGGTAGAGGTCGATGTAGTCGGTCTGCAGGCGGCGCAGGCTGCCGTCGACGGCGGCGACCAGGTTGGCGCGGTCGTGGTGCGGCCGGCCGCCGCGGATGTGGGTGATGCCGTTGCCCGGCGCCGCCGCCTTGCTGGCGATGATCCACTGCTCGCGGCCGCCATGGCGCCTGAAGTAGTTGCCGATGATGGTCTCGGTGGCGCCGCAGGTCTCGGCCCTGGGCGGCACCGGGTACATCTCCGCGGTGTCGATGAAGTTGATCCCGGCGGCTCGCGCGCGGTCGATCTGCGCGAAGCCTTCGGCTTCGCTGTTCTGCTCGCCCCAGGTCATGCTGCCCAGCGCCAGCGCGCTGACCTGGATGCCGGTCGTGCCGAGAGGGCGATAAATCATCGCAAGCTCCTGTCGATGGATGACGAAAGGGCGACAGCGTACTACCAAACGCCGACCGCGGTTCAGATGCAGAAGTCCACCGCCAGTTCGTCCTTCGCCGCGCCCTGATAGCGACGCATCAGCACGGCGAACTCGTCCGCCGGCACCGGGCGGCCGAACAGGTAGCCCTGCACCTCGTCGCAGCCCAGGCGCTCCAGCTCGGCGCGCTGTGCGGCGGTCTCCACGCCCTCGGCGATGCTCAGCATGCCCAGGCTGCGCGCCATGCCGAGGATCGCCCGGACGATGGACTGGTCGTGGCCGTCCTCGCTGATGTGGCGGACGAAGGACTGGTCGATCTTCAGCTTGTGCACCTGGAACTGCTTGAGATAGCTCAGCGACGAATAGCCGGTGCCGAAGTCGTCGATCGACAGCAGCACGCCCAGCGCTCGCAGGCGCTGTACCACGGCGATGGCTGCGGCGGGATCGTGCATGGCCACGCTCTCGGTCAGCTCGAGCTCCAGGCAGTGCGGCGGCAGACCGGTCTCCTGCAGCACCTCGGCGACCAGCTCGACCAGCGCCGGGTGGCGGAACTGCGCCAGCGACAGGTTGACCGCCACCGTCGTCGCCGCCGGATAGCCGCAGGCCAGCCAGTCCTGCATCTGCTGGGCGGCGCGGCGCAGCACCCACTCGCCGATCGGCAGGATCAGTCCGCTGCCTTCGGCGATGGGGATGAACTCGGCCGGACTGATCGCCCCCAGCTGCGGGTGGTTCCAGCGCAGCAACGCCTCGGCGCCGACCAGCTCCCGGCCGTCGATGCTCATCTGCGGCTGGAAGCACAGGTACAGCTCGCCGTTGTCCAGCGCCTGGCGCAGGGCGTTCTCCAGCTGCAGGATGCGCGCCGACTGGCGCTGCATCTCGGCGGTGAAGAAGCGGAAGCCGTTGCGCCCTTCCTGCTTGGCGCGGTGCATGGCGATGTCGGCGCGCTGCGACAGGCTCTCGAAGTCGCGGCCGTCCTCGGGGAACATGGCGATGCCGATCGAGGTGGTGATCACCAGGCTGTGCTCCTCGATCCGGCAGGGCGCGGCCAGCAGCGCCTTGAGGCGCGCGGCGACGTGGGCGGCGCCCTTGGCGTCGGTATAGGGCAGCACCAGCACGAACTCGTCGCCGCCCTGGCGCGACAGGGTGTCCTCGTCGCGCAGCACCGCCTTGAGGCGCTGCGCCACCTCGACCAGGAAGGCATCGCCGATGCGGTAGCCCAGCGAGTCGTTGATGTGCTTGAAGTGGTCGAGGTCCAGGTACAGCACCGCCAGCGGCTGCTGGCTGCGCTCGGACAGGCCCAGCGCCTGTTCGCAGCGGGCGGCGAACAGCTTGCGGTTGGGCAGGTCGGTGAGCGCATCGAAATGCGCCAGGCGCTCGATGCGCTGCTCGTCCAGCTTGCGCTGGGTGATGTCTTCCTTGATCGCCAGGTAATGGGTGGTCTGGCCGGCATCGTCGAACACCGGCGAGATCAGCACCGCCTCGGTGTACTCGCTGCCGTCCTTGCGCCGGTTGACGAACTCGCCGCGCCAGGCCCGTCCGCTGGTGAGCTGCTGCCACATGTCCTGGTAGGTGCTCTGCGGCGTCTTGCCGGAGTGCAGCAGCTTGGGGTTCTGGCCGATGGCCTCCTCGAGGCGGTAGCCGGTGGCGCGGGTGAAGGCCTGGTTGGCGTACTCGATGCGCGCGTCGAGGTCGGTGATGACGATGGTGCTCGGGCTCTGTTCCACCGCCTGGCTCAGCTTGCGCAGGGTGACCTGGTCGCGGGCGCGCGCGGTGACGTCGCGCGACAGCACGACGAAACGCGGCTCGGCATCCGCCTCGCGCTGCATCATCGACACCGACAGTTCGAACCAGTGGTCGCCGTCGGCCAGCGGGATCTGGATCTGCCGGCCGGACGAGTAGCCGCAGGCCTGCGCCTCCTCCAGCGCCGCGATGCAGGAGCGCGCCGCCTCCAGCGGCAGCGCCTCGTAGACGGTGCGCCCGAGCAGCTCTGCGGTGCCGACGGCCAGCTGCTCGCGGCGCGGGGCATGCACCTGCAGGTAGCGGCCGTCGCGGTCCAGCTCGAACAGCAGGTCGGGGATCGCCGCGAGGATCGCCTGGGAATGCCGGCGCGCGTTGTGCAGCGCGCGGTAGGGCGCCGCGATCATGTCGACGAACACCGCGCCGTAGAGCAGCAGGTAGGCGATCACCTTGTAGACGTGACCCATCAGGTTGAAGCTGTCGGTGACCCTGGCGTACAGGGTGAAGAACAGCTCGCTGAGGATCATCGCCAGCACCGCCGCGAGCAGCAGCGGCACGTTGAAGCCGCTGGCGTGGCGCAGGCGGGCGAGCAGCACGCCGACGGTCAGCAGGTGCACGACGATCACGCCGTATTCCGCCCACAGCTTGAACGCGGTGAGCCCCCGCCCGGGGATGAAGGTGGCCGGCACCCAGTGCGGCCGCCAGAGGAATACCCAGTGCACCGCCGCCACCAGCAGCAGGACGCCGAGGAGCGGCACGAAACGCTGGTGCGCCGGCGGCGACTCATCCGTGCTGCCGGGCGCCGGCCAGGGCAGCCAGGCCACCAGCAGCAGGGCGCAGGCGGCCAGGTAGCGCGCCGCCAGCCAGAAATGGATGGCCTTCTGCGGGTCGCTGGGGGTCACGTAGTCGGGCATCCCCTGGAACGACAGCATGTGCGAGAAGTCGAGGATGGCGACGCCGAGGAAGGCGCAGGCGAGCAGCAGGACGTTGCGCTGCGGGTGCAGGCTGTGGGTATTCCAGCCGACCGCGAACACCAGCGCCGCAACGGCGATGGCGGTGGTTTCCAGCAGCATGTGCCAGGGCAGGTAGTGGTCGACGGCAGGCAGCGCCTCGCCGCCCAGCGCCAGCAGGCCCATGCCGGCGAGCAGCACGACCAGCACGCCGAGGGTCGGGCGCAGCGAATCCCGGTATTGCGGGTGAACCCGCCTCAAGCCCAACAGCACGTGCGCCTTCTCCCTGCCCCTGCCCCTGCCGACCAGCCGTGGCCCGGCGCCCCGCCTGCCACTGTAACGGCTGTATTCGTCGCCAATGTGACGGGCGAATGTGCCTGTCCGCCTGCCGGGCGTCAATGTCTGTCGACAGGCGCTCCGCCGATTTGCGCGCAGCGGCGACACGCCATTTTACTGACGCCAGCGGATCAGAGCGGCCACCGCCCGCGGCACTGCGGCGAAATCAGCGGTAGAGATCCGCCCGGCTCCAGGGCAGATCGTGGGAGCCGTCGGGGCGCGGGCGCACGGCGAGGATCTGGTGCAGGTTGATCCATTCGCGCTCGAAGCCGTAGGCGCAACCGGCCAGGTACAACCGCCAGATGCGCAGGGCACGCTCGGGCACCAGCTGGCGCGCCTCGTCCAGGCGCCGCTCGAGCCGTTCGCTCCAGAAGCGCAGGGTGCGCGCGTAATGCAGGCGCAGGCTTTCCACGTCGACCACCTCGAGGCCGGCCTCGCTCATCCGCGCCACCGCAGTGGCCAGGTGCGGCAGCTCGCCGTGGGGGAACACGTAGCGGTCGATGAACGCACCGCCGCCGCGCCCGACCGGGCGGCCGTCGGTGTGCCTGGCGGTGATGCCGTGGTTCATCACCAGGCCGCCGGGCTTCACCGCGCGCTGCAGAGTCTGGAAGTACAGCGCCAGGTTGGCGTGGCCGACGTGCTCGAACATGCCGACGCTGACCACCTTGTCGAAGCGGCCGTCGGCCGGCAGGTCGCGGTAGTCGAGATACTCCAGCTGCACGCGGTCCTGCAGGCCCTCCTCGGCCACCCGCTCGCGGGCCAGCCTGAGCTGTTCCCGGCTGAGGGTGATGCCGTAGACCTCGGCGCCGAACTCGCGGGCGGCGAAGCGCGCCAGGCCGCCCCAGCCGCAGCCGACGTCGAGCAGGCGCTCGCCGGGCGCCAGGCGCAGCTTGCGGCACAGGTGGCGCAGCTTGGCCTGCTGGGCGGTGTCCAGGTCCTCCATGCCGGTCTCGTAGTAGGCGCAGGAGTAGACCATGTCGCGGTCCAGCCACAGCCGGTAGAAGTCGTTGGACAGGTCGTAGTGGTAGTGGATGTCCGCCGCATCGCTCGCCTTGTCGTGGGCCGGGCGCACCGGCGGCGCGGCCTCCCGGTCGCCGAGCAGCGCCGCGGTGAGTGCGTCCGCCAGCTGGATCGCCTGCTCCAGCGACCCCTGGATGTCCATCGCCCCCTCGACGTAGGCACTGCCGAGCAGGTCGAGGCTGGGATGCGCCAGCCGGGTCAGCAGCTGCGGGTCGCGCACCTCGAGGGTCACCTGCGGCTCGGGGCCGAGGTCCAGTTGGTGGCCGTCCCACAGGCGCACGCGCAATGGCAGTTGCAGCGTGCGCAGGACGGGCGGAAGCATCGCCAGCATGTCCGATCCCCCATTCATGGAAAGCCCCTTGAAGGGTAGTCCAGTCTCGGCCAGTCGTCGGCCTGGCCCGCAGCGGGGCAACCGCACCGGAAACGCCAGAGCCCGGCTGCGGCCGGGCTCTGGACAGGGGGAAAGGGCGTCGCGCGGGGTTATTCCACGGTGACGCTCTTGGCCAGGTTGCGCGGCTGGTCGACGTCGGTGCCCTTGAGCACGGCGACGTGGTAGGACAGCAGCTGCAGCGGGATGGTGTAGAGGATCGGCGCGAGCAGGTCGTGGATCGGCGGCATGGCCACCACGTGGGTGCCCTCGCCGTCCTCCATGCCGGCGCCGCGGTCGGCGAACACCACCAGCTGGCCGCCGCGGGCGCGCACTTCCTGCAGGTTGGACTTGAGCTTCTCCAGCAGCTCGTTGTTGGGCGCCACGGTGACCACCGGCATGTCGCTGTCGACCAGCGCCAGCGGGCCGTGCTTGAGCTCGCCGGCCGGGTAGGCCTCGGCGTGGATGTAGGAGATCTCCTTGAGCTTCAGCGCCCCCTCCATGGCCACCGGGTACTGCGCGCCGCGACCGAGGAACAGGGTGTGGTTCTTCTCGGCGAACAGCGCGGCGACCTGCTCGACGGTCTTGTCCATCGCCAGCGCCTCCTGCAGGTTGCCCGGCAGGCGACGCAGCGCCTCGACCAGCTCGGCCTCGGCGCCGGCGGCGAGGGTGCCGCGCACCCGGCCGAGGGCCAGGGTCAGCAGCAGCAGGCCGACCAGCTGGGTGGTGAAGGCCTTGGTCGAGGCCACGCCGATCTCCGGGCCGGCGTTGGTCAGCAGCACCAGGTCGGATTCGCGCACCAGCGAGCTGGTGCCGACGTTGCAGATCGCCAGGCTGGCCAGGTAGCCGGCCGACTTGGCGTTGCGCAGTGCGGCCAGGGTATCGGCGGTCTCGCCGGACTGCGAGATGGTGACGAACAGGCTGTCCGGCTGCACCGCCACCTTGCGGTAGCGGAACTCGCTGGCCACCTCGACCTGGCAGGGCACGCCGGTCAGCTCCTCCAGCCAGTAGCGGGCGACCATGCCGGCATGGAAGCTGGTGCCGCAGGCGACGATCTGCACGTTGCGCACCCGGGCGAACAGCTCGGCGGCCTGCGGACCGAAGGCCTGCACCAGCACGTGGTCGCTGCCCAGGCGGCCTTCCAGGGTGCGCTGCACCACCTTGGGCTGCTCGTGGATTTCCTTGAGCATGAAGTGGCGGTACTCGCCCTTCTCCGCCGCCTCGGCTCCCTCGTGGAACTGCACGGTGTCGCGCTGCACGCTGCGCCCGTCGGCATCCCAGATCCGCACGCTGTCGCGCTGGATCTCGGCGATGTCGCCCTCCTCCAGGTAGACGAAGCGGTCGGTGACCTGGCGCAGCGCCAGCGGGTCGGAGGCGAGGAAGTTCTCGCCCAGCCCCAGGCCGATCACCAGCGGGCTGCCGCTGCGCGCCGCGAGGATGCGATCCGGCTGCGCGGCGCTGATCACCGCCAGGCCGTAGGCGCCATGCAGCTCGCGCACCACCGCCTTGAGCGCATCGGCCAGGTCGGGCAGACGCTTGAGGGTGTGGTGCAGCAGGTGGACGATGGTCTCGGTGTCGGTCTGCGAACTGAACACGTAGCCGAGCCCCTTGAGCCGTTCGCGCAGCTGCTCGTGGTTCTCGATGATGCCGTTGTGCACCACCGCCAGTGCCTCGCCGGAGAAGTGCGGGTGGGCGTTGGCCTCGCTGGGCACGCCGTGGGTGGCCCAGCGGGTGTGGGCGATGCCCAGGCGGCCGGGCAGCGGCTCGTCGGCCAGCGCCTGCTCCAGCGCGGCGACCTTGCCGATGCGGCGGCTGCGGCGCAGCTGGCCGTCCGGGCCGCAGATGGCCACCCCGGCGCTGTCGTAGCCGCGGTATTCCAGGCGCTTGAGGCCCTCGATGAGGATGGCGCTGACGTTACGTTCGGCGATGGCTCCAACAATTCCGCACATGCGGGCTCTCCTTTCGATCTATCGGCTGGGGACGGCGGCGCAGATCAGCCGGATGCCGCGCGCCTGGATCTGTTCGCGCGCCGCGGGCTCGAGGCGCTCGTCGGTAATCAGGGTGTGGATGCTGCTCCACGGCAGCTCCAGATTGGGCATGCGCCGGCCGACCTTGTCGGCCTCGAGCATGACGATCACCTCGCGCGCCACCTCGGCCATCACCCTCGACAGGCCGAGCAGCTCGTTGAAGGTGGTGGTGCCGCGCGCCAGGTCGAGGCCGTCGGCGCCGATGAACAGCTGGTCGAAGTCGTAGGAGCGCAGCACCTGCTCGGCGACCTGGCCCTGGAACGACTCGGAATGCGGATCCCAGGTACCGCCGGTCATCAGCAGCACCGGCTCCTGCTCCAGCTCGCGCAGGGCGTTGGCCACGCTCAGCGAGTTGGTCATCACCACCAGCCCGGGGCGGCGGTCCAGCTCGGGGATCAGCGCCGCGGTGGTGCTGCCGCTGTCGATGATGATCCGCGCATGCTCGCGGATGCAGGCGGCCGCGGCGCGGGCGATGGCCTGCTTGTGCGGCGACACGCTCTGGGCGTGTTCGATCACCAGTTCGTGGGGCACCGGAACCGCACCGCCGTAGCGGCGCAGCAGCAGGCCGTTGTTCTCCAGCGCGGCCAGATCCTTGCGGATGGTCACTTCCGAGGTCTGGAAATGGCGGGCCAGGGCCTCGACATGGACCTCGCCCTGCTCGGCGAGCAGGGCGAGGATGGCGTGACGGCGCTGCGGGGTGTTGCGCTTGGACATTCGCAGGTTTCGTTTCGAAAGTTTCGATTCGTAAATTATAGGTGCGAATCAAAACCCAGCACCACGCGGGCGTCAAGCTTCGCCAGACGAAACTGTCCACATCAGGAGGCGCAAGCTGCCAAGGGCAGCTGTGGACAAGTCGGAGGAGGCGTTATCCACAATTCGACAGGCCTCCAAGCCGCAACGCCCTGTGGAAAACCACGCGATGCAGTTGTCCACAGGGCGTCTTGGCAGTGCTCGGCGGCAGCCTGCGGACGGATTATCCACAGCACCAGCGGATGCCGAGCCCGCCGGCTCAGCTCTTGGGCTTCTTCACCGGGCGCTGCCAGCCGTCGATGTTGCGCTGGCGCGCGCGGCCGACCGCCAGGGTGCTGGCCGGCACCTCGCTGGTGATCACCGAGCCGGCGGCGGTGGTGGCGCCGTCGCCGATGGTCACCGGCGCCACCAGCGAGTTGTTGGTGCCGATGAAGGCATCCACGCCGATCACCGTGCGGTGCTTGTTGGCACCGTCGTAGTTGCAGGTGATGGTGCCGGCGCCGATGTTGCTCTGCGCGCCGATCTCGGCATCGCCCAGATAGGCCAGGTGGCCGGCCTTGGCGCCCTCGCCCATCACCGCGTTCTTCAGCTCGACGAAGTTGCCGACGTGCGCCCCGGCGCCCAGCACGCTGCCTGGGCGCAGGCGGGCGAACGGCCCGCAGTCGGCGCCCTCGCCCAGCTCGGCGCCGTCCAGGTGGCTGTTGGCCTTGACGATGGCGCCGCGGCGCAGGGTGCTGTTGCGGATCACGCAGTTGGGGCCGATCTCGACACCGTCCTCGATGACCACCCGGCCCTCGAGGATCACGTTGATGTCGATGACCACGTCGCGGCCGACCGTCACCTCGCCGCGCACATCGAAGCGCGCCGGATCGAGCAGGGTCACGCCCTGGGCCATCAGCCGGCGGGCGGCGCGCTGCTGGTAGTGGCGCTCCAGCTCGGCGAGCTGGCGGCGGTCGTTGGCGCCCTGCACCTCCATGGCGTCCTCCGGCTGCGCGGTGGCCACGCCCAGGCCGTCGGCCACCGCCATGGCGATCACGTCGGTCAGGTAGTACTCGCCCTGGGCGTTGCGGTTGGACAGGCGGCCCATCCACTCGGCCATGCGCGCGCCGGGCATGGCGAGGATGCCGGTGTTGCCCTCGCGGATGGCGCGCTGCTCGGCATTGGCGTCCTTCTGCTCGACGATGGCGGTCACCCGACCCTCGGCGTCGCGGAGGATGCGCCCGTAGCCGGTGGGGTCGGCCAGCTCGACGGTGAGCAGGGCCAGCTGTTCGGCGCCGGCGTGGGCCAGCAGGCGCTCGAGGGTCGGAGCCTCGATCAGCGGCACGTCGCCGTAGAGCACCAGCACCTGCTCGGCGTCGATGAACGGCAGGGCCTGGGCCACGGCATGACCGGTGCCGAGCTGCTGCTCCTGCAGGACGAAGTTCAGGTCGGCGGCGGCCAGGCGCTCGCGCACCGCTTCGGCGCCGTGGCCGATCACCACGTGGATGCGCTGCGGCTGCAGGGCGCGCGCGGTATCGATGACGTGGCCGAGCATCGGCTTGCCGGCCACCGGATGCAGCACCTTGGGCAGTGCCGAGCGCATGCGGGTGCCCTGGCCGGCAGCGAGGATGACGATTTCCAGACTCATGGGTGTACTTCCCTATGCAGCCCCAGACCTGGGCTGGAGCGAAATGAACAGAAACGGTGGGCAGCGGTGCAGACGCCACGCACCGTCGCCGAAAATAAAAAAAGGGGATAGCCAAGGCTACCCCCTTTTCTGGTGAACCGGACGACTGGGCCGCAATGCGGATCAGTGCACCTGGCCACCGAACTTCTTGCGCAGTTCCTGAATGGTCCGCAGCTGCGCAGCAGCCTCGGCCAGACGTGCGGAAGCGGTCGAGTAGTCGAACTCGGCACCCTTCTCGCTGAGCGCCTTCTCGGCAGCCTTCTGGGCTTCGAGAGCCGCAGCCTCGTCGAGGTCGGCAGCGCGGATCGCGGTGTCGGCCAGGACCTTCACCATGCTCGGCTGCACTTCGAGGAAACCGCCGGAGATGTAGTACACCTCCTGCGCGCCACCCTGCTTGATCACGCGCACCGGACCCGGCTTGAGATCGGTCAGCAGCGGGGCGTGGCCCGGCAGAATACCCACATCGCCCATGTGACCATGGGCGACGACCATTTCCACCAGCCCCGAGAACAGCTCTTCTTCCGCGCTGACGATGTCGCAGTGGACTGTCATAGCCATATTCATGCCTCGGTAAGCAGGCGGGGCTACCGTGGCAGCCGCCGCCTGGTCGAGCGCCCGTCAGGGCGCGCCAGTTACAGTTTCTTGGCTTTCTCGATGGCTTCGTCGATGCCGCCGACCATGTAGAACGCCTGCTCCGGCAGGTGGTCGAAGTCGCCATTGAGGATGCCGGCGAAGCCGCGAATGGTTTCCTTCAGCGACACGTACTTGCCCGGCGAGCCGGTGAAGACTTCGGCCACGAAGAACGGCTGGGACAGGAAGCGCTGGATCTTACGGGCGCGGGACACCAGCTGCTTGTCGGCTTCGGACAGTTCGTCCATGCCGAGGATCGCGATGATGTCCTTCAGCTCCTTGTAGCGCTGCAGCACGTACTGCACGCCGCGAGCGGTGTCGTAGTGCTCCTGGCCGATCACCAGCGGATCCAGCTGACGGGAGGTGGAGTCCAGCGGATCGACGGCCGGGTAGATACCCAGCGAGGCGATGTCGCGGGACAGTACCACGGTGGCGTCGAGGTGGGCGAAGGTGGTCGCCGGGCTCGGGTCGGTCAGGTCGTCCGCGGGAACGTAGACGGCCTGCACCGAGGTGATCGAGCCGTTCTTGGTGGAGGTGATGCGCTCCTGCAGAACGCCCATTTCCTCGGCCAGGGTCGGCTGGTAACCCACCGCGGACGGCATACGACCCAGCAGCGCGGACACTTCGGTACCAGCCAGGGTGTAGCGGTAGATGTTGTCGACGAACAGCAGAACGTCGCGGCCTTCGTCACGGAACTTCTCGGCCATGGTCAGGCCGGTCAGGGCGACGCGCAGACGGTTACCCGGCGGCTCGTTCATCTGGCCGTAGACCAGGGCCACCTTGTCCAGAACGTTGGAGTCCTTCATCTCGTGATAGAAGTCGTTACCTTCACGAGTACGCTCACCCACGCCGGCGAACACGGAGTAACCGCTGTGCTCCATGGCGATGTTGCGGATCAGCTCCATCATGTTCACGGTCTTGCCCACGCCGGCGCCACCGAACAGGCCGACCTTGCCGCCCTTGGCGAACGGGCAGACCAGGTCGATCACCTTGATGCCGGTTTCCAGCAGCTCGTTGCCGCCGGCCTGCTCCGCGTAGGACGGGGCAGCGCGGTGGATGGTCCAGCGCTCTTCCTCGCCGATGGGGCCCGCCTCGTCGATCGGGTTGCCCAGCACGTCCATGATGCGGCCGAGGGTGGCCTTGCCGACCGGCACGGAGATGCCGGCGCCGGTGTTGCTCACGGTCAGGCCACGCTTGAGGCCTTCGGTGGAACCCATCGCAATGGAACGAACCACGCCGTCGCCCAGCTGCTGCTGGACTTCCAGGGTGGTGGCCGCGCCTTCGACTTTCAGCGCGTCATAGACGTTCGGCACCTGATCGCGCGGGAATTCCACGTCGATAACGGCGCCGATGATTTGAACGATACGTCCGCTACTCATATCTGGTTCCTCTGAATATTTGAACCTGTTTAAACCGCGGCAGCGCCGCCGACGATTTCCGAGATCTCTTGCGTGATCGCAGCCTGACGCGCCTTGTTGTAGATCAGCTGCAGATCCTTGATCAGCTGACCGGCGTTGTCGGTGGCATTCTTCATGGCGATCATGCGCGCAGCCTGCTCGCAGGCGTTGTTCTCGACCAGGGACTGATACACCTGCGATTCGACATAGCGAACCAGCAGGGCATCCAGCAGTTGCTGGGCGTCGGGTTCGTACAGGTAATCCCACAGGCCCTGCTTCGCGCCGTCGTCGGCCTCGGTAGCGGGAGCCAGGGGCAGCAATTGTTCAACCACCGGCTTCTGGGTCATGGTGTTCACGAACTTGTTGGACGCCAGGTACAGGCGATCCAGCGAGCCTTCGTTGAACCGATCCAGCATGACCTTGACGCTGCCGATCAGGTCGTTGACCGACGGCGCTTCGCCCAGGTGGCTGATCGCAGCGACCACGTTACCGCCGTAGCTGCGGAAGAAACTGGCACCCTTGCTGCCGATGACGCAGAACTCTGCCTCAACGCCGGCATCGCGCCAGTCCTTCATGTTTTTGATCAGGGCCTTGAACAGGTTGATGTTCAGGCCGCCGCACAGACCACGGTCGCTCGACACCAGGATGTAGCCGACACGCTTGACCGGACGCTCCACCATGAAGGCGTGGCGGTATTCCGGGTTGGCCTTGGCCAGGTGACCGATCACCTCGCGGATGCGCACCGCGTAGGGACGGCTGGCAGCCATGCGCTGCTGAGCCTTGCGCATCTTGCTGACCGCCACTTTTTCCATGGCGCTGGTGATCTTCTGCGTGCTCTTGATGCTCGCAATCTTGCTGCGAATCTCTTTTGCGCCTGCCATTTGACACCTTTCGGGTTAGCAGGCGGGAGCCTTGCGGCTCCCGCTGCGGCTTACCAGCTCTGAGTGGCCTTGAACTTCTCGATGCCGGCCTTCAGGCCTGCGTCGATTTCGTCGTTGAAGTCGCCCTTCACGTTGATCTTCGCCATCAGGTCGGCGTAGTCGCGGTTGAAGAAGGCGATCAGGGCCTGCTCGAAGGCGCCGACTTTCTTCACGTCGACGTCGGCCAGGAAGCCACGCTCGGCAGCGTACAGGGACACCGACATGTCGGCGATGGACATCGGCGCGTACTGCTTCTGCTTCATCAGCTCGGTGACGCGCTGGCCATGCTCGAGCTGCTTGCGGGTCGCTTCGTCGAGGTCCGAGGCGAACTGGGCGAAGGCCGCCAGTTCACGGTACTGGGCCAGCGCGGTACGGATGCCGCCGGACAGCTTCTTGATGATCTTGGTCTGGGCTGCGCCACCGACGCGGGATACCGAGATACCGGCGTTGACGGCCGGACGGATACCCGAGTTGAACATGGCGGATTCCAGGAAGATCTGGCCGTCGGTGATCGAGATCACGTTGGTCGGAACGAATGCGGAGACGTCGCCGGCCTGGGTCTCGATGATCGGCAGCGCGGTCAGCGAACCGGTCTTGCCCTTCACTTCGCCCTTGGTGAACTGCTCCACGTACTCTTCGGAAACGCGGGAAGCGCGCTCCAGCAGGCGGCTGTGGAGATAGAACACGTCACCCGGATAGGCTTCGCGGCCCGGCGGACGGCGCAGCAGCAGGGAGATCTGGCGGTAGGCGACGGCCTGCTTGGACAGGTCGTCGTACACGATCAGGGCGTCTTCACCGCGGTCGCGGAAGTATTCGCCCATGGTGCAGCCGGAGTACGGCGCCAGGTACTGCAGGGCAGCGGATTCGGAAGCGCTGGCAGCCACCACGATGGTGTTGGCCAGGGCGCCGTGCTCTTCCAGCTTACGCACCACGTTGGCGATGGTCGACTGCTTCTGACCGATGGCCACGTACACGCAGCGGATGCCGCTGTTCTTCTGGTTGATGATGGCGTCGATGGCCATCGCGGTCTTGCCGATCTGGCGGTCGCCGATGATCAGCTCGCGCTGGCCACGGCCGACCGGGATCATGGCGTCGACCGACTTGTAGCCGGTCTGCACCGGCTGGTCGACCGACTTACGCCAGATCACGCCCGGAGCGACCTTCTCGACCGCGTCGGTTTCCTTGGCGTTGATCGGGCCCTTGCCATCGATCGGGTTGCCCAGTGCGTCGACCACGCGACCCAGCAGTTCCGGACCGACCGGAACTTCGAGGATGCGGCCGGTGCACTTGGCGCTCATGCCCTCTTTCAGACCCTGGTAGCTGCCCAGGATCACGGCGCCGACGGAGTCCTGCTCCAGGTTCAGCGCCATACCGTAGACGCCACCCGGGAACTCGATCATTTCGCCGTACATCACGTCGGCCAGGCCGAAGATGCGCACGATGCCGTCGGAAACGCTGACGACGGTGCCTTCGTTACGGGCCTGAGCGGACACATCAAGCTTGGCGATACGCTGCTTGATGATTTCGCTAATTTCGGAAGGATTCAGTTGCTGCATGCCATGCCCCTCAAATCAGGATTTCAACGCTTCGGCCAACTGGTTCAGTTTGCCGCGGACCGAACCGTCGATAACCAGGTCACCCGCACGAATGATCAAACCGCCGATGAGGGCGGGATTGACGACCGGGGTAGGCTGGACGGTGCGATCTAGCCGCTTCGACAAGGCGGCAGCCAGAGTTTGGAGTTGTTCGGCGCTCAGTTCGTGAGCCGTCTCGACCTCGACGTCGATCGAACGCTCGGCTTCCGCCTTCAGCATCTCGAACTGGTCGCGCACGGTCGGCAGCAGTTCCAGGCGATCGTTTTCGCCCAGCGCCACCACGAAGTTGCGGAACGACTCGTCGATGCGTTCAGCGCACAGCTGAACCAGAACCTCGGCCTTGCGGTCGCGGGTCAGGGCCGGATTGCGCAGCTGGGCGATGACTTCGGGGGACTCCACGAAGGCCGCGCTCAGCGCCAGCATGTTCGACCAGGCATCGCTTTGTTTGGCTGCGGAAGCGAACTCGAAGGCGGCTTTCGCATAAGGCCGAGCAAGCGTATTGATAGTTGCCATCGCTCGCCTCGCTTAGAGTTGGGAGGCCAGTTTTGCGACCAGATCGTTGTGTGCCTTGGTGTCCACGGAGGACTCCAGGATCTTCTCGGCACCGGCGACGGCGAGGGCCGCAACCTGGGCGCGCAGCTGATCCTTGGCGCGATTCACTTCAACCTCGATTTCGGCCTTGGCACTGGCAAGCAGACGCTCGCCTTCGCCACGGGCCTGCTGCTTGGCTTCCTCGACGATCGCGTTGGCGGTCTTGTTCGCCTTGTCGAGAATCTCGGCAGCCTGCTCCTTGGTTTCACGGAGCGTCTGGGCAGCTTTTTCCTGGGCCAGTTGCAGGTCGCGCTGGGCACGGCCGGCGGCATCCAGACCTTCGGCAATTTTCTTCTGGCGGGCTTGCATGGCGGCGGTGATCGGCGGCCACACAAACTTCATGGTGAACCAGACGAAAATAGCGAAGGCAATCGTTTGACCGAACAGCGTCAAGTTAATGTTCACAGCGATTTACCTCGTGCTATCTCGTGGGTCCGGGTAGTCAGAGCATCGGCAGGCCGGACCGCGCACGGCGCGGTCCGGCCAATGATCCGCGGATGCCTGAACTTAGCCGGCAACAACGAAGATGAGGTACATCGCGATACCGACGCCGATCATCGGCACGGCGTCGAGCAGACCGGCCATCAGGAAGGTCTTGGTTTGCAGCTGGGCGCCCAGCTCCGGCTGACGGGCGGTGGATTCCAGCAGCTTGCCGCCCAGCAGGGCGAAGCCGATGCCGGTGCCCAGAGCACCCAGACCGATCATGATGGCGGCGGCGATGTAGACGAGTTCCATAACAGCTCCTGAGGTTTTCTAAAGGTTAAGGTTTCGTTGGTTAAAGCGAGGGTTGGTCCACTGTTCAGTGGTGGTCTTCGTGGGCGGCGCTCAGATACACCACTGTCAGCACCATGAAGATGAAGGCCTGCAGCGGGATCACCAGGATGTGGAAGATCGCCCAGGGCACATTCAGGGCCCACTGTGCCCAGAACGGCAGCAGGGCGATGAGGATGAACACCACCTCACCGGCGTACATGTTGCCGAACAGACGCAGGGCGAGACTCAGCGGCTTGGTCAGCAGGCCGAGGATCTCGAGGAACAGGTTGAACGGGACCAGCGACCAGTGGTTGAACGGGGTGAACGCCAGCTCCTTGGTGAAGCCGCCGAAACCCTTGACCTTGACGCTGTAGAACAGGATCAGGATGAACACGCCGAGGGACAGGCCGAAGGTGCCGTTGGGGTCGGCGGTCGGCACGATCTTGAAGTAGGGCACGCCCATCAGGTGCGCCAGGCCCGGGATGTAGTCGACCGGGATCCACTTCAGGCTGTTCATCAGGAACACCCAGACGAAGATGGTCAGTGCCAACGGGGCGATCACCGGGTTGCGGCCGTGGAAGGTGTCCTTGACCACACCTTCGACGAACTCGATGCACATTTCCACCAGGTTCTGCAGGCCGGTTGGCACGCCGGCGTTGGCACGCTTGGCGACACGGCTGAACAGGAACAGGAATACCAGGCCCATCAGTACCGACCAGCCGAGGGTATCGACGTGGACGGCCCAGAAGCCCATTGCCTTCACTTCTTCGGGAGTCTTGGCAAAGCTCCAGCCGTTGACCGGATGGGAGCCGAAGACCAGGTTCTGCAGGTGGTGCTGAATGTATTCAGCCGGTGTGTTAGCCATAAACGCCTCAATGCTCTAATGCTTCGGAAAGCCCTTCACCAGCAGGAGCGCACACGCGGAGGTGCCCAGCACCAGAGCGTAGCCGGCAAACAGCGCCGCCACGTTCAACCGCTCCACTCCTGCAAACACCAGCGCAAACAACGCTGCCGTCAGAAACAGTTTGCCCATCTCGCCCGACCAGAAGGACTGGACGATGGCCTTCACCGAACGCGCTCCGAAGTAGCGGAAGGCCTTGTACGTGAAGTACAGGTTCGGCAGAAACGCGATCATGCCGCCAAGCAGCGTGGAGTATCCGGCGACCGGTCCCTTCCACAGTCCTCCCACCGCGGCAGCCACCAGGGCCACCGCCAGCTGGGTCAGCAGCAGCGGAAACACCGCGAGGCGGTGCAGGGGGGTTTTGTTGCGAAAGTTCACCGCATGGCCCCGCTTCCGTGTTGCTGGACTGTCTGCACTGCAGACCCTGTGCCGGCAAAAATTGCGCCGGGAGTATAGGGGGGGAATCTGCCCCGTTCAACTGCCGGGTAGTGAATTAAGACCATTCGCTACGCACTGCTACTTTCAGCGGATATGCGCCAGCACGCCCTGCAGCTCGTCCAGCGAGCCGTAGCGGATCACCAGCTGGCCCTTGCCCTTGTCGCCGTGACGGATCTGCACCACCGCGCCGAGCCGCTCGGCAAGGCGCTGTTCGAGGCGGGCGATGTCCGGATCGGCCTTGGCCGGCTCCACCTCCGCCTTGCCGCTCAGCCACTGGCGCACCAGGGCCTCGGTCTGCCGCACGGTCAGGCCACGTGCGACAACGTGCCGCGCTCCTTCCGCCTGACGGGACGCCGGCAGACCGAGCAGGGCGCGGGCATGGCCCATCTCCAGATCGCCGTGGGCGAGCAGGGTCTTCACCTCCTCCGGCAGGGCGATCAGGCGCAGCAGGTTGGCGATGGTGACCCGCGACTTGCCGACCGCCTCGGCGACCTGCTGCTGGGTGAGCTGGAACTCCTGCTGCAGGCGCTGCAGGGCCATGGCCTCCTCGATCGGGTTGAGGTCCTCGCGCTGGATGTTCTCGATCAGCGCCATGGCGATCGCCGCCTCGTCGCTGACCTCGCGCACCAGCGCCGGGATGCGCTCCAGGCCGGCCAGCTGGCTGGCGCGCCAGCGCCGCTCGCCGGCGATGATCTCGTAGCGCTCGCCGTCGAGCGGCCGCACCACCACCGGCTGCATCAGGCCCTGTCGGCGGATCGACTGGGCCAGCTCCTCGAGCGCCTGCGGATCCATGTCGCGACGCGGCTGGTACTTGCCGCGCTGCAGCAGGTCCAGCGGCAGGTGCTGCAGCTCCTCGCGCGGCAGCTTGGCCGCCTGCTCCTGCAGGGCGGTGACGGTGGCGCCGCCGAGCAGGGCATCCAGACCGCGGCCCAGACCGCGTTTCTTCACAGCCATGTGCAATTCCTCAAGCGATGGTGGTGGCGCGCTGGCCGCGGCGCTGGCGGACGAGCACTTCCTTCGCCAGTTCCAGGTAGGCCTTGGCGCCGCGCGAGGCCTTGTCGTAGACCAGCGCCGGCATGCCGTGGCTGGGCGCCTCGGCCAGGCGCACGTTGCGCGGAATGGTGGTCTCGTAGAGGGTGTCGCCGAAGTGCTGGCGCAGCTGCGCGGTGACGTCGTTGGTCAGGCCGACACGAGCGTCGTACATGGTGCGCAGGATGCCCTCGATCTTCAGGTTCGGATTGAGCAGCGAACCGATGCGCTGGATGCTGTTGACCAGGTCGGAGAGGCCTTCCAGCGCGTAGTACTCGCACTGCATGGGGATGATCACCCCGTCGGCGGCGACCAGCGCGTTGACGGTCAGCATCGACAGCGCCGGCGGGCAGTCGATCAGGATGAAGTCGTAGCTGTCGCGGATCGGCCCCAGCGCCTGGCGCAGGCGCTGTTCCTTGTTCGGCAGCTCGAGCAGGCCGACCTCGGCGGCAGTGAGGTCGCGGTTGGCCGGCAGCAGCTGGTAGCGGCCGTGCTCGGAGGCCTGCATGGCCGCGGCGAGGTCGCAGTTGCCGACCAGCACGTCGTACACCGAATGCTCGAGGGCGAGCTTGTCCACACCGCTGCCGCTGGTGGCGTTGCCCTGCGGATCGAGGTCGATCAGCAGCACGCGGCGCTGCAGCGTCGCCAGCGAGGCGGCGAGGTTGACGCAGCTGGTGGTCTTGCCCACCCCGCCCTTCTGGTTGGCGATCGCGAATACTTTGGCCATGCTCGGCATCTCTCTCCTCAGGCGCAGCGGCGCAGTATCAGCAGATGGCGCTGGCCCTGGCAACCGGGCACCTGCAGCACCTGTTCGGCTTCGACGCGGAAATCCGCCGGCAGCGCGGCGAGTTCCTCGTGCGGGTACTGGCCCTTCATCGCCAGCCAGCGGGTGTCGGCGTCGCCCAGGTGGCGGGTCCAGTGGGCGAAGTCGGCCAGCGAGCTGAACGCCCGCGAGACGATGCCGGCGAAGGGTTGCACCGGGCGGAAGTTTTCCACACGGCTGTGGACAACTTCCAGGTTGGCCAGCCTCAGCTCGAGTTTCACCTGGGTCTGGAAGCGGGTCTTCTTGCCGTTGGAGTCCAGGGTGGTGAAGCGCCGTTCGGGGAACAGGATGGCCAGCGGGATGCCAGGCATGCCGCCGCCGCTGCCGACGTCCAGCCAGTTATCCCCAGCTTCGCGCACGAACGGCACGATGCTCAGGCTGTCGAGCAGGTGGCGCGAGACCATCTCGTCCGGGTTGCGCACCGCGGTCAGGTTGTAGGCCTGGTTCCACTTGATCAGCAGGGCCAGGTAGGCCAGCAGCTGTTCCTGCTGGCTGGCGGTGAGCTCGACGCCGAGTTCGGCGGCGCCGCGGAGCAGTTCGGCGGCGTGGGCGGCAGTGACGGCGGACATCAGACGTTCTGCTCCAGCTGGCGGCCGGCGCCGCGCTTCTTCAGGTGGATCAGCAGCAGCGACACCGCCGCCGGGGTGACACCGGGGATGCGCGAGGCCTGGCCGAGGGTCTGCGGGCGGGCGGTGCTCAGCTTGCCCTGGATTTCCTTGGACAGCCCGCCGATGGCGGCGTAGTCGAGGTCGTCGGGCAGCGCGGTGTTCTCGCTGGCCCGCAGGCGCTCGATCTCTTCCTGCTGGCGGTCGATGTAGCCGGCGTACTTGATGCGGATCTCCACCTGCTCGGCGACCTGCGGGTTATCCACAGCCTCGCCGGTGATCTCGGTCAGCGCCGCGTAGTCGATCTCCGGGCGCGCCAGCAGGTTGTGCAGGTTGTACTCGTGGCTCAGCGGGGTGCCGAAGCGCGCGGCGATAGCATCGCCCTGGGCGGTGCCCGGACGCACCCAGGTGCTCTTCAGACGCTGCTCCTCGCGCTCGATGCCCTCGCGCTTGGCGCAGAACACCGCCCAGCGCCGCTCGTCGACCAGGCCCAGCTCGCGGCCCTTCTCGGTCAGGCGCAGGTCGGCGTTGTCCTCGCGCAGGATCAGCCGGTACTCGGCGCGCGAGGTGAACATGCGGTACGGCTCCTGGGTGCCGAGGGTGATCAGGTCGTCGACCAGCACGCCGATGTACGCCTCGTCGCGGCGCGGGCACCAGGCCTCGCGGCCCTGGGCGCGCAGCGCGGCGTTGGCGCCGGCGAGCAGACCCTGGGCGCCGGCCTCCTCGTAGCCGGTGGTGCCGTTGATCTGCCCGGCGAAGAACAGGCCGCCGATCACCTTGGTCTCCAGCGAGTACTTCAGATCGCGCGGATCGAAGAAGTCGTACTCGATGGCGTAGCCGGGCCGCACGATGTGGGCATTCTCCAGTCCGCGGATCGAGCGGACGATCTGCAGCTGCACGTCGAACGGCAGCGAGGTGGAGATGCCGTTGGGATAGATCTCGTGGGTGGACAACCCTTCCGGCTCGAGGAACACCTGATGGCTGTCCTTGTCGGCGAAGCGGTGGATCTTGTCCTCGATCGACGGGCAGTAGCGCGGGCCGATGCCCTCGATGATCCCCGAGTACATCGGCGAGCGGTCGAGGTTGCCGGCGATGATCTCGTGGGTGCGCGCGTTGGTATGGGTGATCCAGCAACTGACCTGGCGCGGATGCTGCTCGCGCGAGCCGAGGAACGACATCACCGGGGTCGGGGTGTCGCCGGGCTGCTCGGTCATCGCCGCGAAATCGATGGAGCGGCCGTCGAGGCGCGGCGGCGTGCCGGTCTTCAGCCGGCCGACGCGCAGCGGCAGCTCGCGCAGGCGGCGCGCCAGGGCCAGCGATGGCGGGTCGCCGGCGCGCCCGCCCGAATAGTTCTCCAGGCCGATGTGGATAAGTCCGCCGAGGAAGGTGCCGGCGGTCAGTACCACGTTGTCGGCATGGAATTTCAGGCCCATCTGGGTGACCACCCCGCGCACCTGCTCGCCCTCGACGATCAGGTCGTCGGCGGACTGCTGGAATATCCACAGGTTCGGCTGGTTTTCCAGGATGCGGCGGATCTCGGCCTTGTACAGCGCACGGTCGGCCTGCGCGCGGGTGGCGCGCACCGCCGGGCCCTTGCGGCTGTTGAGGATGCGGAACTGGATGCCGGCCACGTCGGTGGCCTCGGCCATGGCACCGCCGAGGGCGTCGATCTCCTTGACCAGGTGGCTCTTGCCGATGCCGCCGATGGCCGGGTTGCAGCTCATGTGGCCGAGGGTTTCCACGTTGTGGGAGAGCAGCAGGGTCTTGACCCCCATGCGTGCTGCGGCCAGTGCCGCCTCGGTACCGGCATGGCCGCCACCGATGACGATCACATCAAAACGGGAAGGGAAATCCACCACGCACCTCGTGCCTGTTCGGGAAGGGAATTCGGGAAGCCGCGCAGTATAGAGGCTTCTCCGGGGTGAATGAAGCAGTGTGGACAAAAAGTAGCCAGCCGGTGTGGGCCGGACCGAGCCGGGTGATCAACAAAAAATAGAGAGAACGGATTTTTAGAAAGACTGTTTTAGAGCTTGTTATAGGTGTGCACAAAATCTGTGGATAGATCCGTTTAGTCCTTGTATTTCAATGACTTGTTCACTGAATAAGATTGTACACAGGTCATCGGGAGGTCTCTGCATAACCCGCCTGGGGCTGTGTGTGGACAAGTCGGTTATCCACAGGGGCAGTTATCCACATGGGTTCGACGATCTTATCGAAAGAGCTGGATTGGGGTTGTCCACAGGGCTTATCCGCACGGATTCTTGTGTGGACAAGGTCCTGTCTGAGCACGTGACCCGACGAGCGGACACGGGACAGCGCAGGGCCGGCGGAAAAACCGGTCCTGGCGCAGGAACGCAGGGAGTGACGGCCAGCCGACCCCCGGGTCAGCAGGCCGGGAGAGGGGCTACTTGCCGATGCAGAAGCTGGAGAAGATCCGCCCGAGCAGGTCGTCGGGGGTGAAGGCGCCGGTGATCTCGCCGAGCGCCTGGTGGGCCATGCGCAGGTCCTCGGCGAGCAGCTCGCCGGCGCCGAGCAGGGTCAGCTGCTGGCGGCCATGCTCGAGGCAGGCGCCGGCCTGGCGCAGGGCGTCGAGGTGGCGGCGGCGGGCGCTGAAGCTGCTCTCGGTGGTCTGCTCGTAGCCCATGCAGGTCTTCAGGTGCTCGCGCAGCAGCTCGAGCCCGGCGCCGCTGCGCGCCGACAGGCTGATCGTCACGTGGCCGTCGGCGCAGCTTTCCAGGCGGATGGCCTCGCCGGACAGGTCGGCCTTGTTGCGGATCAGGGTGACCCGCGCCGGATCGGGGCGCTGCTCGAGGAATTCCGGCCACAGGGCGAACGGATCGGCCGCCTCCGGGGCGGTGGCGTCGACCACCAGCAGCACGCGGTCGGCCTCGCCGATGGCCTTGAGGGCGCGCTCGACGCCGATGCGCTCGACCTGGTCCTCGGTGTCGCGCAGGCCGGCGGTGTCGACCACGTGCAGCGGCATGCCGTCGATGTGGATATGTTCGCGCAGCACGTCGCGGGTGGTGCCGGCGATGTCGGTGACGATGGCCGCCTCGCGCCCGGCCAGGGCGTTGAGCAGACTGGACTTGCCGGCATTGGGCCGCCCGGCGATCACCACGGTCATGCCGTCGCGCAGCAGCGCGCCCTGCCCCGCCTCGCGCTGCACCGCCAAGAGCTCGGCGCGCACGCCGTCGAGCTGGCCGAGCACGTGGCCGTCGGCGAGGAAGTCGATCTCCTCCTCGGGGAAGTCGATGGCCGCCTCGACGTACATGCGCAGCTCGATCAGCTTGTCGGCCAGATGCTGCACGCGGCGCGAGAACTCGCCCTGCAGCGAGCGCACGGCGTTGCGCGCGGCCTGCTCGCTGCTGGCCTCGATCAGGTCGGCGATGGCCTCGGCCTGGGCCAGGTCGAGCTTGTCGTTGAGGAAGGCGCGCTCGCTGAACTCGCCGGGGCGCGCCAGCCGCGCGCCCAGCTCCAGGCAGCGGCGCAGCAGCATGTCGAGCACCACCGGGCCGCCGTGGCCCTGCAGCTCGAGGACGTCCTCGCCGGTGAACGAGTTGGGGCCGCGGAAGTACAGCAGCAGGCCCTGGTCGATCACCTCGCCGTCATCTCCGAAGAACTCGCAGTAGTAGGCATGCCGCGGTTCGGGCTCGCGGCCGCTCAGGCTGATGGCGATCGGTCGGGCGCGCGGCCCGGATACGCGGACGATGCCCACGCCGCCCCGGCCCTGGGCGGTGGCGACGGCGGCGATGGTGTCACGGACGGGTTGCATGGCGGCCTCCGGATGGTGGAAAGCAAGACGCCCCACGAGGGGGCGTCTGCTGTCAGCGGCTGATTCAGGCCTTGGCGGCCCGCTCGATCTGCCGGGTAATGTACCACTGCTGGGCGATGGACAGGACGTTGTTGACCACCCAGTACAGCACCAGGCCGGCCGGGAACCACAGGAAGAAGAAGGTGAAGATGATCGGCATCAGCTTCATCACCTTGGCCTGCATGGGATCCGGCGGGGTCGGGTTCAGGCTGGTCTGCACGAACATGCTGATGCCCATGATGATCGGCAGGATGAAGAACGGATCCTTGATCGACAGGTCGACGATCCAGCCCAGCCACGGCGCCTGGCGCATCTCGACGCTTTCCAGCAGGGTCCAGTAGAGGGCGAGGAACACCGGCATCTGCACCAGGATCGGCAGGCAGCCGCCCAGCGGATTGATCTTCTCCTTCTTGTACAGCTCCATCATCGCCTGGGACATCTTCTGGCGATCGTCGCCGAACTGTTCCTTGAGCGCCTGCAGCTTCGGGGCCACCGCGCGCATGCGCGCCATGGACCTGTAGCTGGCCGCCGACAGCGGGAAGAACGCCAGCTTGATCAGCACGGTGAGGACGATGATCGACCAGCCCCAGTTGCCCAGCAGGCTGTGGATATGTTGCAGCAGCCAGAAGATCGGCTGGGCGATGAACCACAGGAAGCCGTAGTCAACGGTCAGCTCCAGTCCCGGCGACAGTTCCTCCAGCTTGTCCTGGATCTTCGGACCGGCGTACAGGGTGGCGCTGGTCTCGGCGCTGGCGCCGGCCGGCACGTTGAGCGCCGGGCCGGTGAAACCGATGATGTAGTTGCCCTGGCCGTCCTTGCGGGTGGCCACCACGTTGCTGTCGTCCTTGCTCGGCACCCAGGCGGTGACGAAGTAGTGCTGCAGCCAGGCGACCCAGCCGCCCTGCACGGTCTCGCGCAGGTTCTTGTCGTCCATGTCCTTCATGGCGACCTTCTTGTACGGCTCGTCCTGGGTCCACAGGGCAGCGCCGAGGTAGGTGGCCATGCTGGCGCCGCTGGTCGCCGACGGGTCGGCGCTGGCGTCGCGCTTGAGCTGGGCGAACAGGTTGCCGCTCCACGGCGCGCCGCTCTGGTTGTCGATGCGGTGGCTGACGGTGAAGTCGTACTGGCCGCGCTTGAAGGCGAAGCGCTTGACGTAGTTGACGCCGGCCTCGCTGAATTTCAGCTCGACCACCAGCTCGTCCTGGCCGTCGACCAGTTGGTAGGCGTTCTTCTCGCTGCTGTACAGCGGGCGGCCGCTGGTGCGGGCGTCCGGACCGTTGGCGCCGGTCAGGCCGCTCTGCGCGACGTAGGTGCGCTCGGTGCCGTTGTCGAACAGGGCGAAGGGCACGTCGCGATTCTGCAGGCTGCGCGGATACTGCGGCAGGGCCAGCTGCACCACGTCGCCGCCCTGTGGGTCGATGGCCAGCTTGAGCACGTCGGTCTGCACCTGGATCAGCGGCGTGCTCGCTGCCGCGGCAACGTTCGCCGGAGCATTGCCCTGCTCGCCGGCTACCGGCACGTCGGCCTGGGTGGCGGCAGTCGGTACGCCGACGGCGGTCTGCGCCGGAGCGGCGGCCACGGCTGGCAGCTGCGGCTGACCGTAGTCCTCGTTCCACTTGAGGACCATGATGTAAGACACGATTGCCAGAGCGACGATCAGTATCGAGCGTTGAATGTCCATGGTTTTATTCGGCCATCGATGAGGGTCGGGACGTGCGGGACTGTGGCACCGGGTCGTAACCACCGGCATGCCAGGGGTGGCAGCGGGACAGCCGACGCAGGGTCAGCCAGCCACCGCGAGCGAGGCCATGCGTGCTGATGGCTTCGTGGGCATAACAGGAACAGCTGGGATAGAAGCGACAGCGGCTGGCCATCAGCGGACTGATGGCATAGCGATAGAACTGGATCAGGGCGAGGGCCAGTTTACGCATGGGATCCGTCGGTCGGCGGCTGTTCGGGGCGGGCTTGCGGGCTTTGCCGGTTGCGCGCCAGGCGTTTCCAGAGCTTGGCGAACTGCTGGTGCAGCTCGGGGTTGTCCAGATCGCCGAGGCCCTTGCGCGCGACCACCACGATGTCCAGACCGCCGAGCATCTCCTGATGCAGACGGAAGGAATCGCGCATGATGCGCTTCAGGCGATTGCGCTCGACGGCAAGCTTGACGCTCTTCTTGCCGATCACCAGGCCGAGGCGCGGATGATCGAGCCCGTTGTCACGGGCCAGGAGCAGTACAGACTTGCCGGGAGCCTTGCCGGTGGGGGAGTCGAAGACTGCCGCGAACTGTCGGGACGTCAGCAGTCGCTTGTCCCGGCCGAAACTCCGACTCACCACCCGTTCCGGGCAATCAGACGGTGGTCAGACGCTTGCGGCCCTTGGCGCGGCGACGCGACAGGACTGCACGACCGTTCTTGGTGGCCATACGCGCACGGAAACCGTGGGTACGGGCGCGCTTCAGATTGCTGGGCTGAAAAGTACGTTTCATGGGTCAGTTACCTGGTAATCGCAGGGCGCCGACAGGGAGCCCCAGTTAAAGAGACCGGGGATTCTAGAGAAAGCCTCGGCACAGGTCAATTTCCAACCAGCGCTCGATGGCAGTCATCCACAGCCCTCGTCGTCGCTCTTACTTCCGCTCAGTCCTGCCTCGACGGTTGACGTCTCGTTCTCGCCTGCCCGGTCGGACGGACCTCGTCCCTGTCCGCATTCGATCAGCGATGGCGCACGGTTTTCCCCTGCCGATAATCAACACAGACAAGAAAGTGTTTAAAAGATCGTTCTGGTAATGATGTATATACAAGCCCATTTCTGTGGATAAGTAGCCAGAGACCATTATCCACAAGGCTTGGACGAAAACTGAAGCCTGTCGAGAAGAAGTGCGGCGCGTGTGCGGCAGCTTGGGGAAAGCTGGGGATGGATGGGCATCTTGTCCACAGGCGAGTTGCCAACCGACTTTTCCCGGAGGTTCTCGATGGGTTTGCCGTGCGGTTATCCACATGGGGATGGAGGTCCCTGGCGACGGGCGGTGAAAAAACGTGCGCAGCTCGGTCGTTCGCCTGCCGCAGAGCGCCAGGCATGTGGATAACTCGGCGCCTCGCCGCTACAATGTGTCCTTTGCCTGTCTATCAAGACGCTTTACCGAGCGAGGGAAACCGAGTGTCCGTGGAACTGTGGCAGCAGTGCGTGGAAGTCCTGCGCGACGAGCTGCCTTCCCAGCTGTTCAACACCTGGATCCGTCCGCTGCAGGTCGAAATGCATGGCGACGAGCTGCGCGTGTACGCGCCCAACCGCTTCGTGCTCGACTGGGTCAACGAGAAGTACATCGGCCGCCTGCTGGAACTGATGAACGAGCGCAGCGACGGCCAGGTGCCGGCGCTGTCGCTGCTGATCGGCAGCAAGCGCCCCGCGCCGCCGCGCCCGGCGCCCGCTCCGGTGGCGACGCCCGCCCCCGCCCCCGCGCCGGCCTTCGTGCCGGCCGCGGCGGAGATCGCCGCACCGGCGCTGGTCGAGGCCGTGGCCGAGGCGCCCAGCGCGCCGGCGGTGCGCACCGAGCGCAGCGTGCAGGTCGAGGGCGGCCTCAAGCACACCAGCTACCTGAACCGCAACTTCACCTTCGAGAACTTCGTCGAGGGCAAGTCCAACCAGCTGGCGCGCGCCGCCGCCTGGCAGGTGGCCGACAACCCCAAGCACGGCTACAACCCGCTGTTCCTCTATGGCGGCGTCGGCCTGGGCAAGACCCACCTGATGCACGCGGTGGGCAACCACCTGCTGAAGAAGAACCCCAACGCCAAGGTGGTCTACCTGCATTCCGAGCGCTTCGTCGCCGACATGGTCAAGGCCCTGCAGCTCAACGCGATCAACGATTTCAAGCGCTTCTACCGCTCGGTGGACGCCCTGCTGATCGACGACATCCAGTTCTTCGCCCGCAAGGAGCGCTCCCAGGAGGAGTTCTTCCACACCTTCAACGCCCTGCTCGAGGGCGGCCAGCAGGTGATCCTCACCAGCGACCGCTACCCGAAGGAGATCGAGGGCCTGGAGGAGCGGCTGAAGTCGCGCTTCGGCTGGGGCCTGACCGTGGCGGTCGAGCCGCCGGAGCTGGAGACCCGGGTGGCGATCCTGATGAAGAAGGCCGAACAGGCCAAGGTCGAGCTGCCCCACGACGCGGCGTTCTTCATCGCCCAGCGCATCCGCTCCAACGTGCGCGAGCTGGAAGGCTCGCTGAAGCGGGTGATCGCCCATGCCCACTTCACCGGCAGCGACATCAGCATCGAGCTGGTGCGCGAGTCGCTGAAGGATCTGCTCGCCCTGCAGGACAAGCTGGTCAGCATCGACAACATCCAGCGCACGGTGGCCGAGTACTACAAGATCAAGATCGCCGACCTGCTGTCCAAGCGCCGCTCGCGCTCGGTGGCGCGCCCGCGCCAGGTGGCCATGGCGCTGTCCAAGGAGCTGACCAACCACAGCCTGCCGGAGATCGGCGACGCCTTCGGCGGCCGCGACCACACCACCGTGCTGCACGCCTGCCGCAAGATCGCCGAACTTCGCGAGGAAGACGCCGATATCCGCGAAGACTACAAGAACCTGCTGCGCACCCTGACCACCTGACGGGCGCGCCCCCGCAAGCCGAGACTGAAGATGCATTTCACCATTCAACGCGAAGCCCTGCTCAAGCCGCTGCAACTGGTCGCCGGGGTCGTCGAACGCCGGCAGACCCTGCCGGTGCTGTCCAACGTGCTGCTGGTGGTGCAGGGCCAGCAGCTGTCTTTGACCGGCACCGACCTCGAGGTCGAGCTGGTCGGCCGCGTGGCCCTGGAAGAACCGGCCGAGGCCGGCGAGATCACCGTGCCGGCGCGCAAGCTGATGGACATCTGCAAGAGCCTGCCGTCCGATGCGCTGATCGACATCCGCGTCGACGAGCAGAAGCTGCTGATCAAGGCCGGGCGCAGCCGCTTCAGCCTGTCCACCCTGCCGGCCAACGACTTCCCCTCGGTGGAGGAAAGCCAGGGTTCGCTGACCTTCGCCGTGGCGCAGAGCAAGCTGCGCCGGCTGATCGAGCGCACCAGCTTCGCCATGGCCCAGCAGGACGTACGCTACTACCTCAACGGCATGCTGCTGGAGGTCAACGCCGGCCGCCTCAGCGCCGTGGCCACCGACGGCCACCGCCTGGCGCTGTGCGCGCTGGACGCCGGCCTCGAGGCGCCGGACAAGCACCAGGTCATCGTGCCGCGCAAGGGCATCCTCGAGCTGGCGCGCCTGCTCACCGAGCCGGACGAGCCGGTCAGCATCGTCCTCGGCCAGCACCACATCCGCGCCACCACCGGCGATTTCACCTTCACCTCCAAGCTGGTCGACGGCAAGTTCCCCGATTATCAGCGCGTTTTGCCGCGCAATGGCGACAAGCTGGTCGTCGGCGACCGCCAGGCGCTGCGCGAGGCGTTCAGCCGCACCGCGATCCTCTCCAACGAGAAGTACCGCGGCATCCGCCTGCTGCTGGCCAGCGGCCTGCTGAAGATCCAGGCCAACAACCCCGAGCAGGAGGAGGCCGAGGAAGAGGTGCAGGTCGACTACTTCGGCGACGCCCTGGAAGTCGGCTTCAACGTCAGCTACCTGCTCGACGTGCTCGGCGTGATGACCACCGACCAGGTGCGCATCACCCTGGCCGACGCCAACAGCAGCGCCCTGCTGCAGGAAGCCGGCAACGACGATTCGGCCTACGTCGTGATGCCGATGCGCCTGTGATCTGCTTGGGCGGATCCTGTGGACAAGATGTGCATGTACCTGCCACAGGGTCTGCCCCGCCACGATTCATGCGTACTGTACGTGGAACACCCTGTGGATAACATTGTGTACAAGCCGTTGAGTACCCTTATCCACATCGGCGGGCACCAGCCATGTCCCTGGTCCGCCTGAACGTCAGCGGCCTGCGCAACCTGCAGGCGGTGCAGCTCGCGCCCTCGCCGCGCATCAACCTGCTGCACGGCGACAACGGCAGCGGCAAGACCAGCGTGCTGGAGGCCATCCACCTGCTCGGCCTGGCCCGCTCGTTCCGCAGCAGCCGGCTGACCCCGGTGATCCAGCACGGCGCCGAGCAGGCCCTGGTGTTCGGCGAGGTGCGCCTGGCCGACGGCCGCCCGGCCAGCCTGGGCATCGCCCGCCAGCGCAGCGGCGACAGCCAGATCCGCATCGACGGGCAGAACGCGCGCAGCGCCGCGCAACTGGCCGAACTGCTGCCGCTGCAGCTGATCAACCCGGACAGCTTCCGCCTGCTCGAGGGCGCGCCCAAGGTGCGCCGGCAGTTCCTCGACTGGGGGGTGTTCCACGTGGAACCGCGGTTCCTCGACGCCTGGCAGCGCCTGCAGGCGGCCCTGCGGCAGCGGAACTCGTGGTTGCGCCATGGTAGAATCGACGCCGCTGCGCAGGCCGCCTGGGACCGCGAACTGACACTGGCCAGCGAGGCCATCGACGCCTACCGGCGCGCCTACATCCAGGCGCTCAAGCCGGTGTTCGAGCGCACCCTGGCGCAGCTGGTGGAACTGCCGGAGCTGACCCTCAGCTACTACCGCGGCTGGGACCGCGAACGCGACCTCGCCGAGGTGCTCGCCGCCGCTCTGCTGCGCGATCAGCAGCTCGGCCACACCCAGGCCGGACCGCAGCGCGCCGACCTGCGCCTGCGCATCGGCAGCCACAACGCCGCCGACATCCTCTCGCGCGGCCAGCAGAAGCTGGTGGTCTGCGCCCTGCGCATCGCCCAGGGGCACCTGGTCAACCAGGCCAAACACGGGCAGTGCGTCTACCTGGTGGACGACCTGCCCTCGGAACTCGACGAACAGCATCGTCACGCGCTGTGCCGCTTGCTGGAAGACCTCGACTGCCAGGTGTTCGTCACCGGCGTCGACGGCGAAACCCTCAAAGACGGCTGGCGCACGGACACGCCGGTCGCCATGTTCCACGTGGAGCATGGCCGTATTGAATCCTCGGGAGTGAAGGCATGAGCGAGAACAACACGTACGACTCCTCCAGCATCAAGGTGCTGAAAGGTCTGGACGCCGTACGCAAGCGCCCCGGCATGTACATCGGCGACACCGACGATGGCACCGGGCTGCACCACATGGTCTTCGAGGTGGTGGACAACTCCATCGACGAGGCGCTGGCCGGTCATTGCGACGAGATCAGCATCACCATCCACACCGACGAATCGATCACCGTGCGCGACAACGGCCGCGGCATTCCGGTGGATATCCACAAGGAAGAAGGCGTCTCCGCCGCCGAGGTCATCATGACCGTGCTGCACGCCGGCGGTAAGTTCGACGACAACAGCTACAAGGTCTCCGGCGGCCTGCATGGCGTCGGCGTGTCGGTGGTCAACGCGCTGTCCGAGCAGTTGGTGCTGACCATCCGTCGCAGCGGCAAGGTCTGGGAGCAGACCTACGTGCACGGCGTGCCGCAGGCGCCGCTGGCGCCGGTCGGCGACACCGAGGGCTCCGGTACGCAGATCCACTTCAAGCCGTCGGCCGAGACCTTCCGCAACATCCACTTCAGCTGGGACATCCTCGCCAAGCGCCTGCGCGAACTGTCGTTCCTCAACTCCGGGGTGGGCATCGTCCTCAAGGACGAGCGCAGCGGCAAGGAGGAGCTGTTCAAGTACGAGGGCGGCCTCAAGGCCTTCGTTGACTATCTGAACAACCACAAGACCGCGGTCAACCAGGTGTTCCACTTCAACGTGCAGCGCGAGGAAGACGGCGTCGGCGTCGAGGTGGCGCTGCAGTGGAACGACAGCTTCAACGAGAACATCCTCTGCTTCACCAACAACATCCCGCAGCGTGACGGCGGCACCCACCTGGCCGGCTTCCGCTCGGCGCTGACCCGCCATCTGAACAACTACATCGAGGCCGAGGGCCTGGCCAAGAAGTTCAAGGTGGCCACCACCGGCGACGACGCCCGCGAGGGCCTCACCGCGATCATCTCGGTCAAGGTGCCGGATCCCAAGTTCAGCTCGCAGACCAAGGACAAGCTGGTCTCCTCCGAGGTGAAGACCGCGGTCGAGCAGGAGATGGGCAAGTACTTCGGCGACTACCTGCTGGAAAACCCCAACGAGGCCAAGGCGGTGGTCGGCAAGATGCTCGACGCCGCGCGCGCCCGCGAGGCCGCGCGCAAGGCCCGCGAGATGACCCGCCGCAAGGGCGCGCTGGACATCGCCGGCCTGCCCGGCAAGCTGGCCGACTGCCAGGAGAAGGACCCGGCGCTGTCCGAACTGTACATCGTCGAGGGTGATTCGGCCGGCGGCTCGGCCAAGCAGGGTCGCAACCGCAAGACCCAGGCGATCCTGCCGCTCAAGGGCAAGATCCTCAACGTCGAGAAGGCGCGCTTCGACAAGATGCTCTCCTCCCAGGAGGTCGGCACCCTGATCACCGCACTGGGCTGCGGGATCGGCCGCGAGGAGTACAACATCGACAAGCTGCGCTACCACAACATCATCATCATGACCGATGCCGATGTCGACGGTTCGCACATCCGCACCCTGCTGCTGACCTTCTTCTTCCGCCAGCTGCCCGAGCTGATCGAGCGCGGCTACGTCTACATCGCCCAGCCGCCGCTGTACAAGGTCAAGAAGGGCAAGCAGGAGCAGTACATCAAGGACGACGAGGCCATGGAGGAATACATGACCCAGTCGGCCCTCGAGGACGCCAGCCTGCACGTCAACGACAGCGCCCCGGGCCTGTCCGGCGCTGCGCTGGAGAAGCTGGTCGGCGAATACCGCACGGTGATGAAGACCCTCGCCCGCCTGTCGCGACTTTATCCACAGGAGATCACCGAGCACTTCGTCTACCTGCCACGGGTCGGCGTCGAGCAGCTCGCCGACCAGGTCGCCATGCAGGCTTGGATCGAACAGCTCGGCGAGCGCCTCAAGGCTGTGGAAAAGTCCGGGCAGAGCTACCAGGTCAGCCTGCGCGAGGACCGCGAGCGCCACCTGTGGCTGCCCGAGGTGCAGACCGTCGCCCACGGCCTGTCCAGCTACGTCACCTTCAACCGCGACTTCTTCGCCAGCAACGACTACCGCACCGTCACCGACCTCGGCGCGCAGCTCAACAGCCTGCTCGAGGAAGGCGCCTATGTGCAGCGCGGCGAGCGCAAGAAGCCGGTGGCGACCTTCAAGGAAGCGCTCGACTGGCTGATGACCGAAAGCACCAAGCGCCACAGCATCCAGCGCTACAAGGGTCTCGGCGAGATGAACCCCGAGCAGCTGTGGGAAACCACCATGGACCCGACGGTGCGCCGCATGCTCAAGGTGACCATCGAGGACGCCATCGCCGCTGACCAGATCTTCAACACCCTGATGGGCGACGCCGTGGAACCGCGCCGCGACTTCATCGAGAGCAACGCGCTGGCGGTGTCGAATCTGGATGTGTGATCGGCAAATCTGTGGATAATCCGGTTATCCACAGATGAGACAGACAAAACCCCGGCAGACTTGCGTCTGCCGGGGTTTTGTTTTGCCGAGCGGCGAATTGCCTCAAGTATCGACCGAACGGTGCCGAAAAAGAGGGTAACCCTTGGAGAAAAAGCTACCTATGGACAACATGAACAACGCCTGGCGGTCGGGCGGCAGTGTCGCCAGCGTACTGGTCGATGCAGCCGGGCTGAGCCTGCCGGACAGCCGGGCTGTGGATATTTCGCTGCGGGCCAGCGTGGTGCTTGCGCTCAGGGTCTACAACTCACAGATTCTCGAGGGACAGTTGCGCCCGCATATCGCAATGGCGCTGGCGGCGCAGACGGTGGGCCAAGTACGCAGGATCATTGCGTCGGCCGATCGGCTGTTGCGTCGCTGAAGCCGAGGCAGAGGTTATCCACAGCGGTCAGCAAACCGATGGACAATGGCGTGGGAGCACGGCGTGAGTTCATCGAGAGCCGCGCTGGCGGTTCCGGATCTGTGATGGTCGCTGGAGGAAACCAAAGTGGCTGTGGATAAGTTCTGTCAGACATCGCTGGGCGGCCTGATCGAAGCTGGCCGTGTATGCAGCGAGACAATCCACAGGCGGTCTGCATATCGATATAGCAAATGGCTTACACGCACTGGCGGTTTTTGTTGCTGTCGCGCCTCAGGAGCGATCTCTAAGCTACAGGCATCCACCGAGCGAAAGGATGCGCCCGGAATCACGGATGATGGACCAGCGCCAGGAGGCGACCGACAGGATGTCGGATGGTCAGGAAAGAACCCGCTTCGGCGGGTTTTTTGTTGCCTGGAAAAAGCCAGCTGGTGCCTGGTCCTGCCGTCGCCGGCGCAGCCAGCCTCCCGGGGATCTGGGCCGCACCCGGCGCGGCATCGACAGCCATCCACAGGCCTATGGGGTTCTGAACCGGTACGACCACGCCGAGGGCGTGGTCAGGCGACCGGTGGCCATGAAGTGGGTCGAGCCCCATTCGGTGACCCGCTCGCGGCCGTCGAGGGTGAAGCGGGCGCGCACGCTCCAGAAATAGTGGCGCTTGCTCGCCAGCGGGCTGATCAGGGTGTGGCTCGCCCGGGGCAGGCTCTCGCCGCGATAGACGATGCTTCCCGGAGCGAGCTGGCGTGCCTCGGCGATCACCAGGTCGTAGCGCACGTTGTCGACCCGTGCCATCTCCGCCGGAGCGGCCGCGATGTCGCTGGGACGCGGGAAGGCCTGCCAGCGCAGGGTCGGGCGCGTCGAGGCGACGGGTGTCCAGACCAGCTGGCGGTCGAGGAAGCTGTCACCGGTCAGTTGGCCACGGTTGCGCGGCTCGAGCGGGGCGAGGCCGAACACCGAGGACAGCCAGCCGCTGCCGTGCATGCCGCGATCGGGAAACGGGTAGAGCAGGAAGACGCTGTCGTGGATGTGCGCGCCGAGGGCGGCATAGCCGCTCTGCAGGGCCTGCATCAGCGGCGCAGCGTTGTTCCTCGTCCACTCCGCGGGCAGGCGTCGCTCGCCCTGGAACAGATAGTCGGCATGGCTCAGTTCGCGATTGTCGCTGCTGCGGATCAGGCGTACCCGGGCCTGCATCAGCAGTTGCAGGGCACCCTTGCCGCCGCCGCTGGCAGCGCTGACCTCGCTCAGGCCGACCTCCAGCACCTGGTCGATTCCGGCGGCGGCCAGGGCGCGGTAGTCGCCCCGCTGCGTCGCCAGGCGGGTCTGCTCCGGGGCCGGACCGGCCAGTGCCCGCCCCTCGCTCACCGCCAGCTCCTCCACCTTGCGCCGCAGGGTCTCCTGGATTTCGCCGGCCTGCACGGCGGCGAGCAGGCTGCTCTCGGCGTGCCGGACACTGCTGGCGCGCGGGGCCTGCACTGCGCCGACCACGCCGCCGACCACGCCTGCGACGCCGCACAGGCCGAGGCCGATGATCAGCACCGCTCCGCAGATGTCGCCACTGCAGCCGGAGTGGCCGAGTTCGCCCAGGCAGTTGAGGAAGCTGCTGCCGGCGCCGCTGGCCGCGCCCGTGGCCTTGCCGCGCACCAGTCCTTCCAGCCGGACCTCCGGGGGCCGGGGGGCGGCCACCACCGCGATCCGCCCGAGGCTGGTCTGGTAGCGGGTATCGGGCACGGTCGGCGTCAGGCTGCAGGCGGACTGCCCGAGCAGGGCGAGGATCAGCCCCGTGCTGACGAGCTTCTGCCAGGGCGATGAGATGGGGCGGCGAGCTGGTCGGCGCATGGGCGGTACCTGGCGGAAGGGAGACAGTCATCAGTCTCGACCGCGGCGGCAGGTTTTGCCCGGCAAGCGTCGTCGGTCGGCAACCCCATCCCGGCCGCAGCGGGATGAGGCGCGTGCTCAGCCCCGCACGGCGCGCAGATCCAGGCGCCCGTCGCACAGCGGCGGGCACCAGTAGTAGCCGCCGGTGGTCGGCCGGCTGAAGCGGAACAGCGCGTCGACGATGCCGTCCTCGAGGCCGGCCATGCGTCTGAGCTGGGCCTCGAAGGCGGCGAAGGAGTGGCCGAAGGCGAGGAACACCAGGCCGGCCTGCTCGCCGTCGCTGAACGGCATCGAGCGGCGCACCACGAAGGCTTCCGGTGCGAAACTCTCCTGGGCGGTGCGCTTGACGTGGGCGGACGCCGGGGCGTCCTCCAGTTCCTCGTTGTCGCTCTGCCGGCGGCCGATGATGTCGTCCTGTTCGGCCTGCGGCAGGCGCTGGAAGTGGTCGAGGTCGTGGACCCAGTGCTGGATGGCGGCGAAGCTGCTGCCGTCGGCGGCGATGGCGGCGGCGACGGCCTCCTCGCCCAGCGGGTTCTCGGTGCCGTCCTCGTAGCCGGTCAGGTCGTGACCGTCGCGGTAGCGGAAGGCATCGCTGCTCTGCACCAGGCGCAGCGCCGGCTCCAGGGTGGCGACCAGTTCGCGCCGGCGGTGCAGCAGTTCGCCGCGGTCGTCGCCGCGCAGCCAGCACCACAGCGCGTGCTGGGTCGAGGGGATGTCCACGGCAGCGCCGTCGAGCACCGGGAAGCTGTGCAGGCCGTCGATGCGACTACCGAGAGCGCGCACCAGCGCGGCGCCGCAGCCGACCACGACGGCCTCGCCGTCGGCCAGCTGGCTCAGGCGGTCGAGGGCGGCCGGCAGGGCCTCGGTGGATTCGAGGGCGAAGAACAGGTGGCAGGCCTGCGCCGGGATGGGGCTGGCGAGGATGCCGGGCTGGCAAGGCGTCATGGGCAACTCCTGTAGGCGGAAAGACGCCATCTTAACCTCACGGCGGCGCGCTTGCTCCGTCGCCGGGCGCCTCGCCGCAGTGTACCGCCAGCCACACGGTCGGCCGGTCGGCGGCGGTGGCCTCGACGCGGTGGCGCTCGCCGGCGGGGATCAGCAGGTGGTCGCCGGGCCGCAGTTCGACCGGCTCGGCCTGCGAGGCCAGGCGCAGCACGGCGTGGCCGGCGAGCAGCAGTACCCACTCGTCCCAGGCCTGGTCGTACCAGAAGCCCGGCGGGCTGGCCTGGCCGTGGGAGACGATGCGCTCGACGCGGCAGCCGGGACGCCTGAGCAGGTCGTCGAAGCACTCGTTTGCGCGGGCATCGGGCAGCGGCTGGAACAGGTTGGCGGGCATGGCGTCGCTCCTCACCAGGCGAGGCGCAGGCGGCTGGCGAATTCGCGCTCGGCGCCGCTCAGCGGGTCGCGGAAGCGCAGGCTGCGGGCCAGCAGCTTGAGCGGCCGGTCGTAGTCGTCGGGCGCGTCGGCCGGCTGCGCCACCGGGTAGAACGGGTCGTTGCAGATCGGCGCGCCGAGCGCGGCCAGGTGCACGCGCAGCTGGTGCTGGCGGCCGGTGACCGGGAACAGCGCGTAGCGCCACAGCTCGCCATGGCGCTCCAGCACTTCCATCCGCGTCTCGCTGTTCGGCACGCCGGGCGCCTCGCGCATGCGGAAGAACGGCTCGCCGCGCACCAGCCGGCTCTCGTGGCGGTACGGGAACTCGAGGTCGGGCAGCGCCGGGGCGATGGCCTCGTAGCGCTTGTCGATCTGCCGCTCGCGGAACAGCGCGTGGTAGCGGTCGCGGCTGGCCGGATTGGTGGAGAACAGCAGCAGCCCGGCGGTGTGGCGGTCGATGCGGTGCAGCGGCACCAGCTGCGGATTGCCCAGGCGGCGGGTCAGGCGCGCCAGCAGGGTCTGCTCGACGTAGCCGCCGGAAGGGATCACCGGCAGGAAGTGCGGCTTGTCGACCACCAGCAGGTGCTCGTCGTGGTGGAGGATGTCCTCGACGAAGGGGATCGGCGTCTCCCGTTCCACCTCGCGGAAGTAGTGCACGCGCAGGCCTTCGCGGTACGGGTGCTCGGGCTCCAGCATGCGCCCCTCGCCGTCCAGCACCTTGCCGCGCTGCATGCGCGACTGCCAGCTGGCGCGGTCGATGGCCGGGAAGCGCGCGCACAGGCAGTCGAGCACCGTGGTCCAGTCGCCCGGCGGCAGGTGCAGGGTGCTGGGGCGCTGGGCAGTGGACGGCTCGGACATGACGGTTCCCGGTGGGCGGCTGGCTTGCCATTAGGCCGCAGCCGCAGCGCCTCGTCAAAACCCCCGGCGTCGCCCGCCGACGGACAGTCCCGGCTGCTACGCTGAGAGCTACCACAAGAGCAGCAGGGAGAACTGCCATGCGCATCGGGGTACCCAGGGAGATCAAGAACCACGAGTATCGGGTCGGCCTGACCCCGCAATCGGTGGCCGAGCTGCGCGCCCTCGGCCACCAGCTGTGGGTGGAGACCCAGGCCGGTGCGGCGATCGGCTTCAGCGACGCCGACTACGAGAAGGCCGGCGCGCACATCGCCGCCGACGCCGAGCAGGTGTTCGCCGAGGCCGAGCTGATCGTCAAGGTCAAGGAGCCGCTGGCTTCCGAACGCGCCCGCCTGGGCCGCCAGCACACCCTGTTCACCTACCTGCACCTGGCCGCCGACCGGCCGCAGACCGACGAACTGCTGGCCAGCGGCGCCACCTGCATCGCCTACGAGACGGTCACCGATGCCCAGGGCCGCCTGCCGCTGCTGGCGCCGATGTCCGAGGTGGCCGGGCGCATGGCCATCCAGGTCGGCGCCAGCTGCCTGGAGAAGGCCAAGGGGGGGCGCGGCGTGCTGCTCGGCGGAGTGCCCGGCGTGCCGGCGGGCAAGGTGGTGATCCTCGGCGGCGGCGTGGTCGGCAGCCAGGCCGCCGCCATGGCCATCGGCCTGGGCGCCGACGTCACCATCCTCGACAAGAACATGGACACCCTGCGCCGCCTCGACGCCCTGTACGGCAATCGCATCGCCACCCGCTACTCGACCCGCGCGGCGGTGTCCGAACTGGTGCAGGCGGCCGACCTGGTGATCGGCAGCGTGCTGATCCCCGGCGCGGCGGCGCCCAAGCTGATCAGCGCCGGCATGGTGCGGCAGATGAAGGCCGGCGCGGTGCTGGTCGACGTGGCCATCGACCAGGGCGGCTGCGCCGAGACCTCGCGGCCGACCTCCCATGCCCATCCGACCTACGTGGTCGACGGCGTGGTGCACTACTGCGTGACCAACATGCCCGGCGGCGTGGCGCGCACCGCGACCCTGGCGCTGAACAACGCCACCCTGCCCTTCGTCGTCGCCCTGGCCGACAAGGGCACGCGCCGCGCGCTGGAGGAGGACGAGCACCTGCGCCGCGGCCTCAACGTCGCTGCCGGCGTGCTGACCAACCCCGGCGTGGCGGCCAGCCACCAGCTGCCCCTGGTGCCGACCGAGGAGGCGCTGCTGCGCCTGCTCTGATGTTCCACGTGGAACAGGGCGACGGGCGTCACTCGTCGGGCAGGCCGCCCTCGACCTTCTTCAGCCGGTAGGCCAGCGCCGGGCGGGTCATGCCGAGCAGGCGCGCGGCGCGCGACACCTTGTGCTGGCCGCGGCGCATCGCCTCGCGCATCAGGATGGCCTCGACCTCGTCGAGGCCGATGCCGGCGTCGAGGATCTGCTCGACCCAGTGCCGCGCCGTCTCGGCGCCGCCGGCGGTCAGTTCGCCGGCGCGCGACAGGCGCACGCCGCCGCGCTGTCCCGCCAGCGCCAGGCCGGGGAACAGCGCCTCGACGCTGATGCTCTCGTTGCTGTCGGTGAGGATCACCCCGCGCTCGATGACGTTCTCCAGCTCGCGGATGTTGCCCGGCCAGGCGTAGTGCTGGCAGGCCTCCAGCGCCCGGTCGGAGAAGCCGAGGGTCTTCTTGGCGTACTGCTCGTGGAACTTCTTGAGGAAGTGCTCGGCGAGCAGCGGCAGGTCCTCGCGGCGCTCGCGCAGCGGCGGGATCTGCACCGGGAACACGTTGAGGCGGTAGTACAGGTCGGCGCGGAAGCGTCCGGCCTGCACCGCCTCGGCCAGATCCTCGTTGGTGGCGGCGATCACCCGCACGTCGATCTTGCGCGTCTGCTGGCCGCCGACCCGCTCCAGTTCGCCTTCCTGCAGCACGCGCAGCAGGGTGGCCTGGGCGCGCGGGGTCAGCTCGATCACCTCGTCGAGGAAGATGGTGCCGCCGTGGGCGCGCTCGAAGCGCCCGGCGCGCGACTGGCTGGCGCCGGTGTAGGCGCCCTTCTCCACGCCGAACAGCTCGGCCTCGATCAGGTCCGGCGGGATGGCCGCGCAGTTCACCGCGACGAACGGCTGCTCGGCGCGCGCGCTGCGCAGGTGCACGCTGCGCGCGATCACCTCCTTGCCCACCCCGGTCTCGCCGAGCAGCAGCACCGATACCTTGCCGCGCGCGGCCTTGTCGATGGTCTGGCAGATGCGCTGGTAGGCCGGCGACTGGCCGACGCCGTAGTACTGGCCGTCGTGGCTGTGCAGGCGGCTGCGCAGGGTGGCGACCTGCGACTGCAGCTCGTAGAGCTCCTCGATCACCGGGTCGTTCTTGAAGTAGGCCTTGAACTCGGCGGAGTCGGCCCACTCCTCGGCGGTCTTGCCGATCACCCGGCACTTGTCGTCGCCGCGGCCGCGGCAGCTGACTTCCTTGAAGATGATCTCGCGGCCCATGAATGCCGAGGTGTAGCTGCAGGCGTAGCCGAGCAGGGTCCAGCAGGCCGGCTGGTCCATCAGGCCCAGCTCGGTCTGGCAGATCTCCACCTCGAAGGAGTCCAGCCAGTCGATCTCGGCGTAGAAGCGGCCCTTCTCCACGTCGATGTCCACCTCGATCGGTCGCGAGCGCAGCATGCCCTTGAGCATGTGCAGCTGCGGGCCGGCGAGGAAGATGTCCAGCTCGCTGGAGTCGGGGCGCAGCTTGCGCGCCAGCTCGGCGTCCTTGAGCCCGGACTGGTAGCCCAGGCGCAGGAAGAAGCCCTTGGCGCGTTCGATGCCGAGCAGGTCGACCATCTCGCGGCGGAAGTTGGCCAGCGCCGACAGCGGCATCAGCAGCATGCGCTGCTCGCCCAGCCAGATCTTGCCTTCCTGGCTGACGAAGCGGATCTGGCTGCTGAGGTCCTGGATGTCCGGGTACTGCAGTTGCGGCTTGTACTTGATCGCCATTCGGGCGGGCCCCTTGCTTGTTGTTGTGGCGGGGAGGCGTGGCGCGCGTGGGCGGCCTATTGCTGCATGGAAACGGCTTGCCGGGAAAAAATCAACCAGATGATCAAAGAATGCGGAAATTGAGCATTTGCTGAATTTCTCCGTGCCGGGCGCCCGGGGCGGCGTGCGGCGGCGCCTGGCGCCGGCTGGCGGGTCCGGGAATTCACCAAATCATCAATTTCATCGCCACGCCATGCCTGCCTTCCGCCGTGCGACGAGCCTTTCCAGCTGCGCCGCGTGCCGAACATCAAATAAAAATCCTTTTAAATCAATGGCTTGTGATTGGTTGGCGGCCCCTTGCGGGTGGTTTGGCACAGCCGTTGCTCTTGTCCTCTCGCCCGGCAAGCCAAGTTGCCGAGGCCAGCCGCACAGACAAAAACAACAGGTACGGTCGTCATGAACACTGCCATCCGTGCGCGCGCCGAACAGCGCGAGCGCCGCATCTTCTTCCCTTCCGAGCGCCCTGCCCCCGCGCCTGCCCGTGGCGGCCTGCTGCGCCGTTTCCGTCTGGCTGCCAGGGCAGCCCTCGGCCTGCGCGGCTGAGGTGCGCCATGAGCCAGACCTTCCAGATCACCGAAACTGCCAGCGGCCAGCGCTTCGCCTGCGATGGCGAGCAGAACGTGCTGGCGGCCATGGAGCGTCATGCCCGGCGCTGCATCCCGGTCGGCTGCCGCGGCGGCGGCTGCGGCCTGTGCAAGGTGCAGGTGGTCAGCGGCGAATTCGACTGCGGACGGATGAGCCGCCGCCACGTCAACGCCATCGACCGTGAACAGGGCCTGGTGCTCGCCTGCCGGCTGTTCCCGCGCAGCGACCTGGCCATCCAGCGCCCGGCATCCGCCGAGCCTGTCGTGACGACGCCGGCGCGCTAGCGGCCGGCGAAACCGTTGGACCCCACAACAAAGACAAGAGGTGTCGAGATGAAAAAAGGTGTGATGCGTCCGGGACACATCCAGCTGCGCGTTCTGGACATGGCCAAGGCCCTGGAACACTACGTCGAGCTGCTCGGCCTGATCGAGGTCGACCGCGACGAGCGCGGCCGCGTGTACCTCAAGGGCTGGACCGAGGTCGACAAGTTCTCGGTGGTGCTGCGCGAGGCCGACGAGGCCGGTATGGACTTCATGGGCTTCAAGGTGCTCGACGATGCCACCCTCGGCCGCCTGACCGAGGACCTGGTGGCCTTCGGCTGCCTGGTGGAGAGCATCCCGGCCGGCGAGCTGAAGGGCTGCGGCCGCCGCGTGCGCTTCAGCGCGCCGACCGGCCACCGCTTCGAGCTGTTCGCCGACAAGGAGCAGACCGGCAAGTGGGGCCTGTCCGAGATCAACCCGGAAGCCTGGCCGCGCGGCCTCAAGGGCATGAAGGCGACCCGCTTCGACCACGCCCTGCTGTACGGCGGCAACCTGCCGGAAACCCTGCGCCTGTTCACCGAGGTGCTCGGCTTCGATCTGGCCGAGCAGGTGGTCGACCCGCACGGCAACCGCATCGCCCAGTTCCTCACCGTCGGCATGAAGGCCCACGACGTGGCGTTCATCCAGCACACCGAGCAGGGCAAGCTGCACCACGCCTCGTTCTTCCTCGAGACCTGGGACGACGTGCTGCGCGCCGCCGACCTGATCAGCATGACCAACACCTCGATCGACATCGGCCCGACCCGCCACGGCCTGACCCACGGCAAGACCATCTATTTCTTCGACCCGTCCGGCAACCGCAACGAGGTGTTCTGCGGCGGCGACTACCACTACCCGGACCATCCGCCGGTGACCTGGACCGCCGCCGAACTGGGCAAGGCGATCTTCTACCACGACCGCGAGCTCAACGAGCGCTTCCTCACCGTCCTGACCTGATTGCCACTGCCCAACGAGACTCATCCATGAAAGAGATCAAGCACTTCATCAACGGCGAATACGTCGGTTCCGCCAGCGGCAAGCTGTTCGACAACGTCAACCCGGCCAACGGCCAGGTGATCGCCAAGATCCACGAGGCCGGCGAGGCCGAGGTCGACGCCGCGGTTAAGGCCGCGCGCGCGGCGCTCAAGGGCCCGTGGGGCAAGATGACCGTGGCCGAGCGCACCGAGATCCTGCATCGCGTCGCCGACGGCATCACCGCGCGCTTCGACGAGTTCCTCGAGGCCGAATGCCTGGACACCGGCAAGCCGAAGTCGCTGGCCAGCCACATCGACATCCCGCGCGGCGCCGCCAACTTCAAGGTGTTCGCCGACCTGATCAAGAACGTCGCCACCGAGGCCTTCGAGATGGCCACCCCGGATGGCGTCGGCGCGCTGAACTACGGCGTGCGCCGCCCGAAGGGCGTGATCGGCGTGATCAGCCCGTGGAACCTGCCGCTGCTGCTGATGACCTGGAAGGTCGGCCCGGCGCTGGCCTGCGGCAACACCGTGGTGGTCAAGCCCTCGGAAGAGACCCCGACCACCACCGCCCTGCTCGGCGAGGTGATGAACGCCGCCGGCGTGCCGGCCGGCGTGTACAACGTGGTGCACGGCTTCGGCGGCAACTCGGCCGGCGCCTTCCTCACCGCCCACCCGGACGTCGACGCCATCACCTTCACCGGCGAGACCGGCACCGGCGAGACCATCATGCGCGCCGCCGCCAAGGGCGTGCGTCAGGTGTCGCTGGAGCTGGGCGGCAAGAACGCCGGCATCGTGTTCGCCGACTGCGACATGGACAAGGCCATCGAGGGCACCCTGCGCTCGGCCTTCGCCAACTGCGGCCAGGTGTGCCTGGGCACCGAGCGCGTCTACGTCGAGCGGCCGATCTTCGACGAGTTCGTCGCCCGCCTCAAGGCCGGCGCCGAGGCGCTGAAGATCGGCGAGCCGAACGACCCGAGCGCCAACTTCGGCTCGCTGGTCAGCCACAAGCACCGCGAGAAGGTCCTCTCCTACTACCAGAAGGCCAAGGACGAGGGCGCCACCATCGTCACCGGCGGCGGCGTGCCGGAGATGCCGGCGCACCTGGCCGGCGGCGCCTGGGTGCAGCCGACCATCTGGACCGGCCTGCCCGACGACTCCGCGGTGGTCACCGAGGAAATCTTCGGCCCGTGCTGCCACATCCGTCCGTTCGACACCGAGGAGGAAGCCATCGAGCTGGCCAACAGCCTGCCCTACGGCCTGGCCTCGGCGATCTGGACCGAGAACAGCTCGCGCGCCCACCGTGTCGCCGGGCAGATCGAGGCCGGCATCGTCTGGGTCAACAGCTGGTTCCTGCGCGACCTGCGCACCGCCTTCGGCGGCAGCAAGCAGTCGGGCATCGGTCGCGAAGGCGGGGTGCACTCGCTGGAGTTCTACACCGAGCTGAAGAACATCTGCGTGAAGCTGTGAGGCAGTCATGAACCAGCCCGTACAGAGCCCGGAAATCGGCCGCGAGATCGTCGCCGCCGGCTACCGCACCAACCTGCATGAGCAGGGCGAAGGCTTCCCGGTCCTGCTGATCCACGGCTCCGGCCCGGGCGTCACCGCCTGGGCCAACTGGCGCGGGATCATCCCGCAGCTGGCGCAGCAGCGCCGGGTGATCGCTCCGGACATGCTCGGCTTCGGCTACAGCGAGCGCCCGGCCGATGCGCAGTACAGCCAGCAGCGCTGGGTCGAGCATGCCATCGGCGTGCTCGACGCCCTCGGCATCCAGCAGGCCGACATCGTCGGCAACTCGTTCGGCGGCGGCCTGGCGCTGGCCCTGGCCATCCGCCACCCCGAGCGGGTGCGCCGGCTGGTGCTGATGGGCAGCGTCGGCGTGTCCTTCCCGATCACCGCGGGACTGGAGACCGCCTGGGGCTACACGCCGTCGCAGGCCAACATGCGCCAGCTGCTCGACCTGTTCGCCTACGACCGCAATCTGGTCAACGACGAGCTGGCCGAGCTGCGCTACCAGGCCAGCATCCGCCCGGGCTTCCAGGAGTCGTTCGCCGCCATGTTCCCGCCGCCGCGGCAGAACGGCGTCGACGACCTGGCCAGCGACGAGGCGGACATCCGCGCCCTGCCCCACCAGGCGCTGGTCATCCATGGCCGCGAGGACCGCATCATCCCGCTCGAGGCCTCGCTGCGCCTGGCCGAGCTGATCCCCAACAGCCAGCTGCACGTCTTCGGCCACTGCGGCCACTGGACCCAGATCGAACACGCCGGCCGCTTCGCCCGCCTGGTCGAGGACTTCCTCGCCGAGGCCGATGCCGCCGCCAACCTTCAGGAAAAATGCGCATGAACCAAGAACTGATCCAACAGCTCGGCGACGAGCTCTACCAGGCCATGCAGAGCCGCGAGGCCGTCGCCCCGCTGACCAGCCGCTTCGACCTGACCATCGAGGACGCCTACCAGATCTCCCTGCGCATGCTCGAGCGCCGCCTGGCTGCCGGCGAGCGGATCATCGGCAAGAAGATCGGCCTGACCAGCAAGGCGGTGCAGACCATGCTCGGCGTCAACCAGCCGGACTTCGGCTACCTGACCGACGCCATGGTGTTTAGCAGCGGCGCGACCATGCCGATCAGCGACCGCCTGATCCAGCCCAAGGCCGAGGGCGAGATCGCCTTCATCCTCAAGAAGGACCTGATGGGCCCCGGCATCACCAACGCCGACGTGCTGGCCGCCACCGAGTGCGTGATCCCCTGCTTCGAGGTGGTCGATTCGCGCATCCAGGACTGGAAGATCAAGATCCAGGACACCGTCGCCGACAACGCCTCCTGCGGCCTGTTCATCCTCGGCGACAACGCCGTCTCCCCGCGCCAGGTCGACCTGGTCACCTGCGGCATGGTGGTGGAGAAGAACGGCCAGCAGATCAGCACCGGCGCCGGCGCCGCCGCGCTGGGCTCGCCGGTCAACTGCGTGGCCTGGCTGGCCAACACCCTCGGCCACTTCGGCATCGGCCTGAAGGCCGGCGAGGTGATCCTCTCCGGCTCGCTGGTGCCGCTGGAGCCGGTCAAGGCCGGCGACTTCATGCGCGTCGACATCGGCGGCATCGGCAGCGCCAGCGTGCGTTTCACCTGACCGAACAAGAACAGGGGACAGACCCATGAGCAAGAAACTGAAAGCGGCGATCATCGGCCCGGGCAACATCGGTACCGACCTGGTGATGAAGATGCTGCGCTCGGAGTGGATCGAGCCGGTATGGATGGTCGGCATCGACCCCGAGTCCGACGGCCTCAAGCGCGCCCGCGAGTTCGGTCTGAAGACCACCGCCGAGGGCGTCGACGGCCTGCTGCCGCACGTCATCGCCGACGACATCCGCGTCGCCTTCGACGCCACCAGCGCCTACGCCCACGCCGAGAACAGCCGCAAGCTCAACGAGCTGGGCGTGCTGATGATCGACCTGACCCCGGCCGCCATCGGTCCGTTCTGCGTGCCGCCGGTGAACCTCAAGGAGCACGTCGGCAAGCTGGAGATGAACGTCAACATGGTCACCTGCGGTGGCCAGGCGACCATCCCGATGGTCGCTGCGGTATCGCGCGTGCAGCCGGTGGCCTACGGCGAGATCGTCGCCACCGTGTCGTCGCGTTCGGTCGGCCCGGGCACCCGCAAGAACATCGACGAGTTCACCCGCACCACCGCCGGCGCCATCGAGAAGGTCGGCGGCGCGAAGGAAGGCAAGGCGATCATCATCATCAACCCGGCCGAGCCGCCGCTGATGATGCGCGACACCATCCACTGCCTGACCGAGAGCGAGCCGGACCGCGACGCCATCACCGCGTCGGTGCACGCCATGCTCGCCGAGGTGCAGAAGTACGTGCCGGGCTACCGCCTGAAGAACGGCCCGGTGTTCGACGGCAACCGCGTGTCGATCTTCATGGAGGTCGAGGGCCTGGGCGACTACCTGCCCAAGTACGCCGGCAACCTGGACATCATGACCGCCGCCGGTCTGCGCACCGCCGAGATGTTCGCCGAGGAAATCGCCGCCGGCACCATCCAACTGCCGAGCCGCGAAGCTGCACTGGCCTGAGGGGAATAGCACGATGAATCTGCAAGGCAAGCAAGTCACCCTGCACGACATGAGCCTGCGCGACGGCATGCACGCCAAGCGCCACCAGATCAGCCTCGAGCAGATGGTCGCCGTGGCCACCGGCCTGGATGCCGCCGGCATGCCGCTGATCGAGATCACCCACGGCGACGGCCTCGGCGGGCGCTCGATCAACTACGGCTTCCCGGCGCACAGCGACGAGGAGTACCTCAGCGCGGTGATCCCCCAGCTCAAGCAGGCCAAGGTCTCCGCCCTGCTGCTGCCGGGCATCGGCACCGTCGACCACCTGAAGATGGCGGTGGACTGCGGCGTGTCGACCATCCGCGTCGCCACCCACTGCACCGAGGCCGACGTCTCCGAGCAGCACATCGGCATGGCGGCGAAGATGGGCGTCGACACCGTCGGCTTCCTGATGATGGCGCACATGGCCAGCCCGGAGAAGGTGCTGGAGCAGGCCCGCCTGATGGAAAGCTACGGCGCCAACTGCATCTACTGCACCGACTCGGCCGGCTACATGCTGCCCGACGAGGTGAGCACCAAGATCGGCCTGCTGCGCGCCGAGCTGAACCCGGCGACCCAGATCGGCTTCCACGGCCACCACAACATGGGCATGGCTATCGCCAACTCGCTGGCCGCCATCGAGGCCGGTGCGGTGCGCATCGACGGCTCGGTGGCGGGCCTCGGCGCCGGCGCCGGCAACACCCCGCTGGAAGTGCTGTGCGCCGTGCTCAAGCGCATGGGCGCCGAGACCGGCATCGACCTGTACAGGATCATGGACGTCGCCGAGGACCTGGTGGTGCCGCTGATGGACCAGCCGATCCGCGTCGACCGCGATGCCCTGACCCTGGGCTACGCCGGCGTGTACAGCTCGTTCCTGCTGTTCGCCCAGCGCGCCGAGAAGAAGTACGGCGTGCCGGCCCGCGACATCCTCGTAGAACTCGGTCGCCGCGGTACCGTCGGCGGCCAGGAAGACATGATCGAAGACCTGGCCCTCGACATGGCCAAGGCCCGCCAGACCCAGAAGGTGACCGCATGAACCGTACCCTGACCCGCGAACAGGTGCTGGCCCTGGCCGAGCACGTCGAAGGCGCCGAGCTGAATGTCCACGACATTCCGAAGATCACCAACGACTACCCGCAGATGACCTTCGCCGACGCCTACGATATCCAGTGGGAGATCCGTCGCCGCAAGGAGGCCCGTGGCAACAAGACCGTCGGCCTGAAGATGGGCCTGACCTCCTGGGCGAAGATGGCGCAGATGGGCGTGGAGACGCCGATCTACGGCTTCCTCTCCGACTACTTCAGCGTGCCGGACGGCGGCGTGGTGGACTGCTCCAAGCTGATCCACCCGAAGATCGAGGCGGAAATCTCCGTGGTCACCAAGGCGCCGCTGCACGGCCCGGGCTGCCACATCGGCGACGTGATCGCGGCGATCGACTACGTGATCCCCACCGTCGAGGTGATCGACTCGCGCTACGAGAACTTCAAGTTCGACCTGATCAGCGTGGTGGCCGATAACGCCTCCTCGACCCGCTACATCACCGGCGGCCAGATGGCCAACCTCGAGGACGTCGACCTGCGTACCCTCGGCGTGGTGATGGAGAAGAACGGCGAGGTGGTGGAAGTCGGCGCCGGCGCCGCGGTGCTCGGCCATCCGCTGTCCAGCGTGGCCATGCTGGCCAACCTGCTGGCCGAGCGCGGCGAGCACATCCCGGCCGGCACCTTCATCATGACCGGCGGCATCACCGCCGCCGTGGCGGTGCAGCCGGGCGACAACGTCACCGTGCGCTACCAGGGCCTGGGCAGCGTGTCGGCCCGCTTCGTCTGAGTTCACCCCTGTTGCCCCGGCCGCTGGCCGGGGACTTTTTCGCGAGGAACCGTCTCATGCCGATTGCCCATGTGCACATCATGGAAGGCCGCAGCGCGGAACAGAAGGAAGCGATGATCCGCGAGGTCAGCGAGGCGCTGGCGCGCACCCTCGACTCGCCGCTGGACCGCGTGCGGGTGCTGATCACCGAGGTGCCCAAGGATCACTGGGGCATCGGCGGCGAGCCGGCCAGCAAGGTGCGCCGCTGAGCGCGCCCCTGCCCTGCTGTCAGCAAAGCCCGGCTCGCCGGGCTTTGTCGTTTCTGCGCGGTGTGTTCCACGTGGAACAGGTGCTGCGGTGAGCCTGCCGCTAGTGGATGTTCCACGTGGAACCATTCAGGCCGGGCGCAGGAACAGGGCGCGCTGCGCCAGCGGCGGCAGGTAGCAGAGAGAGGCGACGTCCAGCCACAGCCACCATGCACCGCCACAGGCGAAGAGCCGTCCGCTATCATCCGGGGTTATCTGCAGCGGCGGGCTGGAAAACATGCCCATTGTCACCTGTAGAACGGCGCCCTGCTCGGGCAGCGCCAGGTGACAGCGCTGGCCGCCGCACAGCGTGGCAAGCTTGTGGCCATCGGCGAGGACGTCCAGTGCCATCGAGCTTGCGAAGTAACCGCGCTGGCGGTGGAGTTCGATCTGCATGGTGGTCTCCACGGGCTCATGGCCAGAGCAGGTTGCCGCCAGCTTCGGGAAACTGCAGGTGCTCGAGTTCGTGACGTTGCAGTTCCCGGCCGGTCCAGATGTACACCTTGCGCGCTCCTGCGACCGACAGCAGCTCGTAGAAACCGCGGGTTTCGATCACAGTCAGGCCGCCCTCTAGATGCTCCAGCAGCTGCAGGACCACCGTTGGCCTTGGGCGCAGCAGGGCGGGCGGCTGGACCCTTTTCAGCAGCAACTGCAGGGTCTTCTCCGCCACCGCGAAGTCGGCCAGCAGGGTGCGCGGATGACGGAAACCGTTGGCCAGCTCGACGCCGTCGCGGTCGCGCAGGGCCAGTGCTTCGTTGCCGATGGCCAGCGGCACGCGCTTGCCGCGCTCTTCGGTACGCAGGGCCAGCACTGGCGCCTCGCTGAAGCTCTTGCCGGACTCCACGTGAAGGACGCGCAGCAGGTCGGCCTGCAGGCGGATATAGAGGGTGTTGCGGAAAAGGTTGAGCATGCTGGTCTATCGGCTGGAAGTGGGCGAGTCGGGATTCGACTGGTGCAGCATCTCTTGCACCTGGCGAACGGCTGGAGGTGGCGCAGGCGCTGGCTGGGGCCGACTGTCGAGCTCGACGCGGATGCCGCGCCGGCTGGTCGGCGGCGTCCTGATCTTGCGAGCATCGCAGCGGATGACCAGCCGGTCTGCCGCCTGCCAGGCGATGGCCGCCTCGCCCTTGCAGTAGCCGGCAAAGGCCAGCTCGCCGAAGTGCTGCGGCAGCGGCAGCCACGCCGGGGCGAGGTACAGGTGCAGGCCGTAGGGCGCATGGCCGGGCTTGCTGCTTTCGTGGATCAGGCTCAGTAGGTGGGCGGTCGTCCCGCCGGCGGGCGAGTCGATGCTGGCCCGAGTCTCCCAGATGGCGAAGTTCTCGAACCAGAACAGGAAGGCGAACCAGGCGAACGGTAGCAGGCTCAGCTTGCACAACAGGCGGGCCAGCGGATGCTTCGGCAGCATGGCTGTTTCCTGCTTAGCGCAGCTGCTGACGCGCCTGCGCCACCAGCTCGCCGTTGTCCGGATGCACCGTGAGGGCGTTGTTCAGATCGACCACCGGCAGCAGGTAGCGGCGCACCTCGAGCCCGGCGTTCTGCATGCGCCGGTGCAGCAGGTCGGCCACCGCCGGCTCGTCCACCGAGTGGTACCGGTAGCGGATGCCGGCCTGGTTGAGCTGGCGCAGGGTGGCCTGAGTGTAGCCGCAGGCGTCACGGCCGTAGACCGCCAGGTAGGGCTCGGCGTGCAGCGGGGCGTTGCTTTCGAGAGAGGCGCGGGAGAAGTGCTCCCAGGCCTGGTAACCGCCGCCGCACAGGGCGAGCAGCAGGAGAAGGTTGCGCATGGACAAGTCCGTTTGTCGTAGGCGGGAGCAGCATTCTGGCTGAGCCGGCCGGCGCGGGCTGCGCGCCGGTTGGCAGGGCGCGGGCTCAGGTCAGCGGCAGACGCAGGTGGATCAGCATGATGGGCTGCTGACGGTCATCCAGCCTTTCCTCGAGGGCGAAGGGGGTGTAGCCGAGCCGCGAGTACAGCAGCAGGCCGGCGGTATTGCGGTTGAAGCAGGACACCCGCAGCTCGCGGGCGCCGTGGCGCTCGGCGGCCAGCCGGGCCATCCGTTGCATCAGGAAGCCCGCCACGCCCTGGCGCCGTGCCTGCGCTGCCACCGCGACGTTGCCGACCCAGCAGGCGCCCTCCTCGCGCCTGTAGATGTTGGCGAAAGCCAGCACCTCTTCGCCGCGGCACACCACGCTGGAATCGCTGCGCTGGGCGATGCTGGCGGCCAGCTGTTCGACGTCGAGCGGGAAGCGGGCGCGCGGGGCGAGGTAGTACAGCTCCTCGGCACTCCGGGCAAAGCTGCAGATGGCGGGCAGGTCGGCGTCGCGGACCGGGCGGAAATCGAGATCGGTGTTCATCCTGAACTCTTGGTAGATGGGTTGTGGAAAAGTGCTTCGACGGCTTGCGCTGAGGCGTCAAACTTCTGGCTGTGGACAGTTTTTGTCCACAGCCGGGGGAGATCATTTCTGCTGGCGCAAGGCCTGGCCGGCGGCGGACAGCCGGTATTGCTGGCGGCTGCTCTTGGGCTTGTCGGGAATGGTCATCTCGATCAGCCCGGCCTCCAGCGCCGGCACCAGATACAGGGTGCGGAAGTTGGCGTCGCTCTTCAGGCCGAGGGCGTCCTGCAGGGCCTTGCGGCTCATCACCCCGTCGCAGGCGCCGATCAGGCGGCGGACTTCACTGGTGACATGACCTGCAACATGACTTCTTTCTTCACCTGCAGCATGTATGTTGACTTCACCTGCATCTTCACCTGTGACATGACCTGCAGCTTCGCCTGCGACAGCACTTTTCACTTCGCCTGTCGGCATGGAAAAAGTCCGCGAGGCCGCGGAACGCGGGTACTGGCGCGGCAGCGCACGGGTATAGGCGAACTCCAGCCACAGGCCGTCCTGCTCATGGCGCAGCAGTGGTTCGACCACGCCGTGGACGCGGCAGGCGCCGAGCAGACGGTCGATGCCCAGACCCCAGGCCTCGATCAGCCCGGCGCGCTGGAAGGCGCTGGCGATGTCCGGGTTGCCGGGGCGCGACAGGTGACGGGTGCGCAGACTGGCGACGCTCCAGCCATGCGGCAGGCGCGCGGGGTTCCACAGGCTGATGCGGTCGTCGTGCAGGCGGATCTGGATGGGGATGCCGCTGGCGTAGTCCTTGTGCACCAGGGCGTTGAGCAGCGCCTCGCGCAGCGCCGTCAGCGGCAGCGGCCAGGCCGCCGGCGCGCGAGGCTGCCCGTCGGGGTCATGCCGCAGGTGCGCCTCCAGCAGCGCCAGGGCGTGCTCGAACTGGGCGAACAGCGGGCCGCCGATGGCGTGCTGCTCGACCAGGCCCTGCTCGCGGTCGAAGCGGCCGACGCGGACGTAGGCGCCGCCGACCAGTTTTTCCGGCTCGGCATGGAACAGCAGCACGGCGGCGCGCTTGAGGTGGAACAGCTGCAGCTGCTCGAGCAGCACGGCGCCGCCCTCCTCCGCTGCGCCGCTGCGCCGCTGGAAATCGGCCAGTGCGTCGGCGTCGAGATCGGCCAGGCGCAGCTGCGGCACCGCCTGGTCGTCCCAGCTGCCACCGGTTTCGGGGGGAAGGAAACGGTCGCTGGCCGCCTCGGTCGGGAGGCCTTTCCACTCGAGGTCTGCTGGTTCTTTCATCCGCGATACCCTGTTTGCGCGCGAGAGCAGCGGGCATGTTAACCAAATGGCGCGGAGGGCGGGCGAGGGCGGACGTGCTTTCGTTCAAGTTCCGCGCATGCCGCCGGGCGCCGTGCGACGGCGTCCGGCGGATCAGGGCGTGATGTGCAGCTCGGAGTCGCGCATCACCTTGAGCTCGGCGTCCTCGGCGTGGAAGCCGCGGGCGAGCTTGGCGCGCAGGGTCAGGTCGGTGCGCGAGTCGGCGTGGCGCAGGGCCTCGTCGAGGCTGATGCGTCCGGCCTGCACCAGGGCATAGAGATGCTGATCGAAGGTCTGCAGGCCGAGTTCCTGGCCGCGACCGATGGCGGCCTTGATGTCGTCGAGCTGGTCACGCTGGATCAGGTCGGCGATGTAGGGGGTCTTCAGCAGCAGCTCGACGGCGGCGACGCGCTTGGCCTCGCGCCCCGGCACCAGGCGCTGGCCGACGATCGCCTGCAGGTTGAGCGCCAGGTCGCCGAGCACCTGCTGGCGCGCCTCCTTGGGGAAGAAGTTGCAGATGCGCTCGATGGCCTGGGTGGTGTTGGTGGCGTGCAGGGTGGCGATGCACAGGTGACCGGTCTCGCTGTAGTGCAGGGCGTGCTGCATGGCGTCGCGGTCGCGGATCTCGCCGATCATGATCACGTCCGGCGACTCGCGCAGCACGTTGAGCAGCGCCTGCTCGAAGCTGCGGGTGTCGAGGCCCACCTCGCGCTGGTCGACGATCGAGCGCTGGTGGCTGTGGAGGAACTCGATGGGGTCCTCGATGCAGACGATGTGGCCGCCGCGCGAGCGGTTGCGCAGGTCGATCATCGACGCCAGGGTGGTCGACTTGCCGGAACCGGCGGCGCCGACCACCAGGATCAGGCCGCGGTCGAGCATGATCAGCTCCTCGAGCTTCTTCGGCAGGCCGAGTTCCTCGATGCCGGGAATCTGGCTCTTGATGTGGCGCACCACCATCGAGACTTCGCCGCGCTGGTAGTAGACGTTGGCGCGGAAGCGTCCGGCGCCTTCCAGGCCGATGGCCAGGTTCATCTCCAGATCGCGCTCGAACTCGGCGATCTGCTTCTGGCTCATGATCTGGTAGGCCAGCTGCTGCACGGAGCCGGGCGGCAGCGGCGCCTTGCCGATCGGCAGGCTCTGGCCCTCGCGCTTGAGCTGCGGCGGTGCGCCGACGCTGAAGAACAGGTCGGAACCGCCCTGCTCGACCATCAGGTGCAGGTAACGAAACACATCCATGCCGCTTGCCTCCTGAATCGGGAAGGAATGTGGGCGGCGCCAGGCCTCCAGTCTGCCCTATCGGGCGCGCGCCGTGCCGTTGATCTTCTGCATGGTCTCGCCGATCCAGGTCTCGGCGCGCTGGTTGAGGTCGGCCACCGCGCGTGGGCCTTCGCCCTCGGCGTGCAGGGCCGGGCCGAACACCACGCTGACCGTGCCCGGATGGCGCTGCCAGCCGTCGCGCGGCCAGCACTCGCCGGCGTTGTGCGCCACCGGCAGCACCGGCACGCCGGCGGCCACCGCCACCGAGGCGCCGCTGCGCGAGAACTTGCCCATCTCGCCGGCCGGAATGCGCGTGCCTTCCGGGAAGATCAGCAGCCAGTTGCCCTGCTGCAGGCGTTCGAGACCGACGCTGGCCACCTGCTTGAGTGCCTGCTTGGGGTTGCTGCGGTCGATGCCGATCGGCTTGAGCAGCTTGAACGCCCAGCCGTAGAACGGGATGCGCAGCAGCTCCTGCTTGAGCACCTGGGTCAGCGGTGCGAAGTGGGCGGTGAGGAAGAAGGTTTCCCAGGCGCTCTGGTGCTTGGCGAGGATCACGCACGGCTGCCGGGGGATGTTCTCCAGTCCTTCGAGGCGGTAGTCGATGCCGAGCATCACCCGGGTCAGCCACACGGCGAAGCGGCACCAGGTGCGGGCGATGAACTCGTAGCGGGCCTTCTGTGGCAGCCAGGTGGCGATCAGCAGGCTGAGGATGCACCAGATCACGGTGCTCAGGCCGAGCAGGAAATAGAACAGGGCGGTACGCAGGGTCATCGGGCGGCCTCCCCGGCCAGCAGATGGGCGGCCACGGCCGCCAGGTTGTCGAACACCTTGACGCCTTCCGGCACGCCCCTGGCCAGGGTGCGCTCGCCCTTGCCGCTGCGCACCAGCACCGGCTGGCAGGCCACCGCCTGGGCGGCGGCGATGTCGCCGGGGCTGTCGCCGACGAACCAGACGCCGTCGAGGGCGACGTCGTAGTGTTCGGCGATCTGCACCAGCAGGCCGGGCAGCGGCTTGCGGCATTCGCAGCCCTCGTCCGGGCCGTGCGGGCAGTGGACGATCAGGCCGAGTTCGCCGCCCTGCTCGGCCACCAGCTGGCGCAGGCGCGCGTGCATGGCCTCGAGGGTGGCCTCGTCGTAGTAGCCGCGCGCCAGGCCCGACTGGTTGGTGGCCACCGCCACGGTCCAGCCGGCCAGGCTCAGGCGGGCGATCGCCGCGATCGAGCCGGGGATCGGGATCCACTCGGCGACGGACTTGATGTAGGCGTCGGAGTCCTCGTTGATGACCCCGTCGCGGTCGAGAATCAGCAGTTTCATAAGGGCGGTTTCAAGGGCGTAGGGTGGAAAACTCGCGCCGCGATTTTCCACCGGGATGGATGGTGGACAAGGCTGCGCCGTTGTCCACCCTACGCTTGGGCCCTGTGGAACAGAAGCAGAGGCAAGATCCACAGGGCCGGCAATCCGGTATCTGTGGATAACGGCCGGAGCCGTTATCCACAGGGGCGGTCAGCCCAGCAGCGAGATGTCCGCCACGCCGAGGAACAGCCCGCGCAGCTGGGCCAGCAGCGCGTAGCGGTTGCCACGCACCGCGGCGTCGTCGGCGTTGACCAGCACTTCCTCGAAGAACGCATCCACCGGCGCGCGCAGGGCGGCCAGGCGCTGCAGCACGGCGTTGTAGTTGCGCGCCGCGGCCAGCGGGGCGACCGCCTCGGCGGCCTGGCTGACCGCCAGGGCCAGGGTCTGCTCGGCCGGCTCGATGAGCAGGCTGCTGCTGACCTCGCGCGGCACCTCGCCCTCGGCCTTGGCGAGGATGTTGGACACGCGCTTGTTGGCGGCGGCCAGGGTGGCGGCCTCGGCCAACTGGCGGAACGCCTGCACCGCCTGCACGCGCTGGTCGAAGTCCAGCGGCGCGGAAGGCTGAAGGGCGCGCACCGCCTGGTACACGGCCACCTCGACGCCCTCGTCCTCGTAGCGGGCGCGCAGGCGGTCGAACACGAAGTCCAGCACCTGGGCGGCCAGGCCGTCGGCCTTGACCTTGTCGCCGTACTGCTCGACGGCGAAGGCCACCGCCTGCACCAGGTCGAGGTCCAGCTGCTTCTCGATCAGGATGCGCAGCACGCCCAGCGCGGCGCGGCGCAGGGCGTAGGGATCCTTGGAGCCGGTGGGCAGCATGCCGATGCCGAAGATGCCGACCAGGGTGTCGAGCTTGTCGGCCACCGCCACGGCAGCGCCGGTCAGGGTGGACGGCAGCTCGGCGCCGGCGCCGCGCGGCATGTACTGCTCGTTGAGCGCCAGGGCCACGTCGGCCGGCTCGCCGTCGTGCAGGGCGTAGTAGTAGCCGGCGATGCCCTGCATCTCCGGGAACTCGCCGACCATCTCGCTGGCCAGGTCGCACTTGGACAGCAGGCCGGCGCGCGCGGCGCGCTCGGCGTCGCCGCCGATGCGCGCGGCGATAAAGGCGGCGAGTTCGGAAACTCGTTTAGCCTTGTCGAACACGCTGCCCAGCTGGGCCTGGAACACCACGTTGGCCAGGCGCTGGTTGTTGTCTTCGAGGGCGTGCTTCTTGTCCTGCTTGAAGAAGAACTCGGCGTCGGTCAGGCGCGGGCGCACCACCTTCTCGTTGCCGGCGACGATCTGCGCCGGGTCCTTGGACTCGATGTTGGCCACGGTGATGAAGCGCGGCAGCAGCTTGCCGCCCGCATCGACCAGGCAGAAGTACTTCTGGTTGTCCTGCATGGTGGCGATCAGTGCCTCTTGCGGCACCTCGAGGAAGCGTTCCTCGAAGGAGCAGACCAGCGGCACCGGCCACTCGACCAGCGCGGTCACCTCGTCCAGCAGCGCCGGCGGCACGATGGCCTTGCCGTTCTGCTCGCTGGCCAGCTCGGCGACGCGGGCGTCGATCAGCGCACGGCGCTCGGCGAAGTCGGCGATCACGTAGGCGCTGCGCAGGTCCTCGGCGTAGCTGGCCGGGTTGCTGATGCGCACCTCGTGGTTGGCGTGGAAGCGGTGGCCGCGCGACACGCGCCCGGCCTGCTGGGTGAGGATGGTGCAGTCGACCACCTGCTCACCCAGCAGCATCACCAGCCACTGGGTGGGACGCACGAACTCCTCGCGGCGCGCCGCCCAGCGCATGCGCTTGGGAATCGGCAGCTCGTTCAGCGAGGTTTCGACGATGCCCGGCAGCAGGCTGGTGGCCGGCTGGCCGGCGATGGACTGGACGAACTTCAGCTTGGGGCCGCTGGTGTCGACCTGTTCCAGATCGACGCCGCACTTCTTGGCGAAGCCCAGGGCGGCCTGGGTCGGCTGGCCGTCCTTGTCGAAGGCGGCCTGCAGCGGCGGGCCGTCCAGACGCACCTCGCGGTCCGGCTGCTGCACGGCCAGCTGCTCGACGAGGATCGCCAGGCGGCGCGGTGCGGCGTAGTAGCGCGCCTTGGCGTAGCCGAGGCCGGCGGCCTTGAGGCCCCTCTCGACGCCGGCGAGGAACGCCTCGGCGAGGGTCTTCAGCGCCTTGGGGGGCAGCTCTTCGGTGCCCAGTTCGACCAGAAAATCTTGTGCACTCATTCCGCGGCCTCCTTCAGCTTGGCCTGTATTTCGTCACGCATAAGCACTTCATCACGAAGAGCAGGGGTGGCCATCGGGAAGCCGAGCTTGGCGCGCGCGATCAGGTAGCTCTGCGCCACGGCGCGGGCCAGGGTGCGCACGCGCAGGATGTACTGCTGGCGCGCGGTCACCGAGATGGCGCGGCGGGCGTCGAGCAGGTTGAAGGTGTGCGAGGCCTTGACCACCATCTCGTAGGTCGGCAGCGGCAGCTCGAGGGCCATCAGGCGGTTGGCCTCGGCCTCGTAGAAGTCGAACAGCTCGAACAGCTTGTCGACGTTGGCGTGCTCGAAGTTATAGGTGGACTGCTCCACCTCGTTCTGGTGGAACACGTCGCCGTAGGTGACCTTGCCGAACGGGCCGTCGGAGTAGACCAGGTCGTACACCGAGTCGACGCCCTGCAGGTACATGGCCAGGCGCTCGAGGCCGTAGGTGATCTCGCCGGTCACCGGGTAGCACTCGACGCCGCCGACCTGCTGGAAGTAGGTGAACTGGGTGACTTCCATGCCGTTGAGCCAGACTTCCCAGCCCAGGCCCCAGGCGCCGAGGGTCGGCGATTCCCAGTTGTCCTCGACGAAGCGGATGTCGTGGACCAGCGGGTCGATGCCGATGGCGCGCAGCGAGCCGAGGTAGAGGTCCTGGATGTTGTCCGGGTTCGGCTTGAGCACCACCTGGAACTGGTAGTAGTGCTGCAGGCGGTTGGGGTTCTCGCCGTAGCGGCCGTCGGCCGGACGGCGCGAGGGCTGTACGTAGGCGGCGTTCCAGGTCTCGGGACCGATGGCGCGCAGGAAGGTGGCGGTGTGGAAGGTGCCGGCGCCCATTTCCATGTCGTAGGGCTGCAATACCACGCAGCCCTGCTCCGCCCAGTAGCTTTGCAGGGCGAGGATCAGGTCCTGGAAGGTGCGCACGGCAGGCGTAGTCTGGCTCACGAAATCACCTGTTCTGAGGCTTGCGTAAAGCCGGCGAGTATAACCGATGGCGAAAGCCGTGGAGGGGGCGCGTGTTGTGCGGCGTGCGCAGCTCGCCGGTTGATATGTTCCACGTGGAACATCGCCCGCCAATTCGCCGGCAGGCGGAACCAGGCAGCGGGCCGCGGGGTACAATGCCCGCTCAATCCAACCGCCGGAGAATCCCGTGGAGAAGATCAAAGGCGCCCTGGTGGTGGGCGCGCTGCGGCTGGTCGCCGCCCTGCCCTGGTCCGCCGTGCAGCGCCTCGGCGCGGCGATCGGCTGGCTGCTGTGGAAGCTGCCCAACCGCTCGCGCGAGGTGGTGCGCATCAACCAGGCCAGGTGCTTTCCCGAACTGGGCGCCGCCGAGCGCGAGGCGCTGCTCGGACGCACCCTGAAGGACATCGGCAAGACCTTCACCGAGAGCGCCTGCGCGTGGATCTGGCCGGCGCAGAAGTCGCTGGCGCTGGTCAAGGAGGTCGAGGGCCTCGAGGTGCTGGAGGCGGCGCTGGCCAGCGGCAAGGGCGTGGTCGGCATCACCAGCCACCTGGGCAACTGGGAGGTGCTCAACCACTTCTACTGCAACCAGTGCAAGCCGATCATCTTCTACCGCCCGCCCAAGCAGAAGGCGGTGGACGAGCTGCTGCAGCGCCAGCGCGTGCAGATGGGCAACCGCGTGGCGCCGTCGACCAAGGAGGGCATCCTCAGCGTGATCAAGGAAGTGCGCCGCGGCGGCGCGGTGGGCATTCCCGCCGACCCGGAGCCGAGCGAAGGCAGCGGCATCTTCGTGCCGTTCTTCGCCGTGCAGGCGCTGACCAGCAAGTTCGTGCCGGGCATGCTGGCTGGACACAAGGCGGTCGGCGTGTTCCTGCATGCGATCCGCCTGGAGGACGGCAGCGGCTTCAAGGTGATCCTCGAGGCGGCGCCGGAGGACATGTACAGCAAGGACCCCGAGGTCGGCGTGGCGGCGATGAGCCGGATGATCGAGGGCTACGTGCGGCGCTGGCCGAGCCAGTACATGTGGAGCATGAAGCGCTTCAAGAAGCGCCCGGAGGGCGAGCAGCGCTGGTACTGAAACCGCCCGGGCTTGCCGCGCTGGCGCATAGCCAGTAGCGTCTGAGCTCTCCCCCGCAGACAGGACGATCCCGAACATGGAAAACCGTCGCGTGCATGTGCGCACACCGATGAAGGTTCCGCTGTGCATCGAGCATCCGCAGCATGGCAGGTTGCAGGTCATCACCCGCGACATCTCCGATGGCGGGGTGTTCGTGCTGCTCGACGAGCCCCGGGGCCTCATGCAGCCCGGCGAGCTGGTCTGCGGTCAGGTCCAGGGCCTGCCGGGAGAGGCCCCGCTGGTGCACATGCGTGTGCTGCGCTGCGAGAGCGGCGGCGTGGCGCTGGTTTTCGTCGGCGACTGAAGCCGCGCTCGGACTGCCGGGCGCCACGCGGTAATGAACGACGCCACTGCCCCGTCCAGGGGCAGCGGCGTCGCTGTTGCAGCGCATGGTGCGGCAGCCGGGGCGCTTCAGAATGCCGGGCTCGGCGCGCGGGCGGCGTGCGCTGCCGGCAGCGCCGCAGGGGCCGGCACGTGCGGGGCGTCGGCCTGGCTGTCGAGGCGGAACACCGCCATCGCCGCGGCCAGCGCCTCGGCCTGCTGCTGCAGGCTGTGCGCGGCCTGGGCGCTGTCGGTGACCAGCAGGCGGTTGACCTGGGTCGTCTGGTCCATGTCGACCACCGCGCGGCTGACCTGCTCGACTGCCGTGCTCTGCTCGTGGCTGGCGGTGCTGATCTCGCTCATGATCTGCGAGACGCGGGCGATGGCGGTGACGATCTCGGCGGTGGTGTGCCCGGCGTCGTCGACCAGCCCGGCGCCGCGCTCGACGCTCTGCAGGGTTTCGCCGATCAGCGCCTTGATGTCCCGGGCGGCCTCCGCGCTGCGCTGGGCCAGATGGCGTACCTCGTTGGCCACCACGGCGAAGCCGCGGCCCTCCTCGCCGGCCCGCGCCGCCTCGACCGAGGCGTTGAGGGCGAGGATGTTGGTCTGGAAGGCGATGCCGTCGATGATCGCCACGATGTCGGCGACCTGCCGCGAGCGGCTGTTGATGTCGCCCATGGTCGCCACCACCGCCTGCATCAGCTCGCCGCCGCGGTTGGCCACGCTGGCGGCCGAGGCGGCCAGCCGGTCGGCCTGGCGGGCGTTGTCGGCGTTCAGGCGCACGGTGGCGCCGAGCTCTTCCATGGCGGCGGCGGTAGCGGTCAGCGCGCTGACCTGCTGCTCGGAGCGCTCGCTCAGCTCGTCGCCATGCCGGGAGATCTGCGTGCTGCCGACCGACACCGCATCGGCCGACCGGCGCACCCGCGCCACGGTGTCCTGCAACTGGGCGGCCATCGCCAGCAGGGCGGCCAGGATGCTGTCGGTATGCCCGCGGGGCTGGCCGCCGACGGCCAGTTCGCCGCGACCGATGGCGGCAGCCAGTTCGCGCACCTCGTCCGGTTCGGCGCCCAGCTGGGCCAGCAGGCGCCGGGTGATCAGGACGGCCAGCAGCACGCCGCAGAGCAGGGCCGCGCTGCAGAGGATGATCATCAGCCAGGAGAAGCTCAAGGCGATCGCGGTGGCCTGCTGCGAGTCGCGGCGGATCTCGCCTTCCTGCAGGTCGATGAAGGCGTTGATGCTGGCCAGCCAGTCGCTGAAGGCCGGTGCTGCCCGTTCGAGCAGCAGGGTGCGGGCCTCGTCCGGCCGGCCGCCCTGCTGGGCGGCGATCACCGCACTGGCCAGCGGCAGGGTGCGCTGCTCGACCTCGCGGATCGCCGCGGCCAGCTCGCGTTCCTGCTGCAGCACGCCGCTGCTCTTCTGCAGCAGGCCGTCGAGCACGCGTTGCGCCTCGGCATAGTTGTCGGCCAGGCGCTGGATCTCGGCGAGGGCGGCCTGCTGCTCGGCGGTCGAGCGGGCCAGCACCACGTCACGCAGGGCGATGGCGCGGTCGTGCACGCTGCCGCGGAAGTTGATCGCCTGGCGCTGCTTGACGCTGTGCTCCTCGTTGATGGCGACCAGGCTGTTCCTGATCCCTCCCACGCGATTCACGCCGATCAGGGTGAGCAGCACCATCATCGCCAGGATGACGGCGAAGCCGAGGGCCAGACGCTGGCCGATGCTGAGTCTTCTTCTGGTAGAGGCCGGCATTGTGGAACTCCGCTGGGACAGGCTAAGTTGTACAAGTTGTGCGTACTGTACAATATCCATGCATAGGTTTGTGCACGCAAGGGCGGAGTGTGCGCAGAAGAGCGGCCGCCACGGTCCGGCGGGCCGTGACGGCTGGATGCCGACGCTGTGGTCGAGGGCGCCATCAAGCGCTTGAGGACGCGCCGGTGCTAGACCAGCACCTGGCGGGTGCTGGCGATCAGCTCGTGGACCTGCTGCTCGACCTGCGCCGGGGTGGGTGTCGCCGGTCCGCGGCCGCGCGGGCAGGGCAGGCTCGCCGTGGTGCCGAACAGGCGGCAGATCAGCGGGCGTTCGTCGTACACCTCGCAGCCCTGCGGGCCGAGGTGCACGCAGTTCCAGTCGGCCAGCGCCGCGTCATGCGCGGCGACGCTTTTCACCGGCAGGCGCGACATCTCCTCGGAGGAGGCGGTGACCGGCCCGCAGCAGTCGTGGCAGCCGGGCTCGCAGGCGAAGCCGGGGATCTGCCGACGCAGGCGGTCTATCGTGCGGCCGGTGCAGCTCATCGGCGGCCTCCTCGTGCCGTCGCCGGGGCTCTAGCCGGCACGCGGCTTGTCCAGCTTCTTCAGGAACACCGTCATCTCCTTCTCCGCCTGCTTGTCGCCGCGGGTGCGGGCGGCTTCCAGGCCCTGCTGCCAGGCGGCGCGCGCCGCGTCCGTGGCGCCGAGCGCCGCATGGGCCTTGCCCAGCAGTTTCCAGGCCGCCGAGTAGCCGGGATCGAATTCCACGCAGCGCTGCAGGTGGGGCAGCGCCTGGACGGCGTCGCCGGCATCCAGGTGGGCGTTGCCCAGGCCGAAGCGCAGCAGGGCGTTGTCGTGGCCGGCGGCCAGCAGTCTTTCCAGGGCGGCGACGGTGGTCATGGGCGTTCCCCTGCAGTGGGTGGAGATTGCGCCGCCGCTGGTGGGCGACGCGTTGTGGTCGTCCAGCCTAGCCGAGCGCGCCTCAGTAGCGCCAGAACGCCGGCGACAGCAACACGATCAGCGAGAACACCTCGAGACGGCCGAGGATCATCGCCACGCTGAGCAGCAGCTTGGCGCTGTCCGGCAGATTGGCGTAGTGGGCGGCGGCGTCGCCCAGCGCCGGGCCGAGGTTGTTCATGCACGAGGCCAGGCTGGAGAAGGCGGTGATCGGGTCGAGGCCGGTGCCGAGCAGCAGCAGCATCAGGCCGAAGAAGGTCACCATGTACATGGCGCAGAAGCCCCATACCGACTCGATCACCCGGTCGGGCACCTTGCGCCGGCCCATCTTCACCCCGAACACGCCGCTGGGGTGCAGCAGGCGCTGGATCTCGCGCTGGCCCTGGCGCACCACCAGCATGGCGCGCATCACCTTCATGCCGCCGCCGGTGGAGCCGGCGCAGGCGCCGATGAAGGTGGTATAGATCAGCAGGAACGGCAGGAAGCTCGGCCACACGCTGAAGTCGTCGACGCCGAAGCCGGTGGTGGTGAACACCGAGACCACCTGGAAGGCGGCGAAGCGGATCGAGTCGAGCGGGTCGTCGTGGTGGCTGTAGACCAGCAGCAGCGCGGTGGTGATGACGAATACCGCGGCCAGCAGCCTGAGGTAGGTCATGCACTCGGGGTCGCGCAGGTAGGCCTTCAGCGAGCGGCTGCGCAGGGCGAGGAAGTGCAGGGCGAAGTTCATCCCCGAGGCGGCCATGAAGAAGATGCAGATGGCCTCGATCAGCGCGCTGTCGAAGAAGGCGATGCTGGCGTCGTGGGTGGAGAAGCCGCCGATGGCGATGGTGGCGAAGCTGTGGCCGATGGCGTCGAACGGGCTCATGCCGGCAATCCAGTAGGCCAGCGCGCAGAGGGCGGTCAGCCCGCAGTAGATCAGCCACAGGGTCTTGGCGGTGTCGGCGATGCGCGGTGACAGCTTGTTGTCCTTCAGCGGCCCGGGCATCTCGGCGCGGTACAGCTGCATGCCGCCGATGCCGAGCATCGGCATCACCGCCACGGCGAGCACCACGATGCCCATGCCGCCCAGCCACTGCAGCTGCTGGCGGTAGTAGAGGATCGAGCGCGGCAGCGCGTCGAGGCCGGTGAGCACGGTGGCGCCGGTGGTGCTGAGGCCGGAGAAGGCCTCGAACAGCGCGTCGGCGGCGTCCATCGCCGGTCGCTCGCCGAGCAGGAAGGGGATGGCGCCGAAGGCGCCGAGGACGAACCAGAACAGCGCGGTGATCAGGTAGCCGTCGCGCACGCGCAGTTCGCCGTGGGCCTCGCGGTTGGGGAACCAGATCAGCGTGCCGGTGACCAGGGTAATGGCGAACGACCAGACGAAGCTGCGCCAGGTGTCGTCGCCGTCGTGCACGCCGAGCAGCATGGGCGGCAGGTGGGTGACGCTGAAGATCATCAGCAGCAGGCCGAGGATGCGGGAGATGACGGCGTAGTGCATGGGGCGGTCCGTGCGGCAGCGGAGCCGGCCGCGCCCGCAGGCGCAGCCGACCCGGGCTCAGAAGAAGGTCAGGCCGGCCTGGAACAGGCGCTCGACGTCGCGGATGTGCTTCTTGTCGACCAGGAACAGCAGCACGTGGTCGCCCGACTCGATGCGCGTCTCGCCGTGGGCGATCAGCACTTCCTCGTCGCGGACGATGGCGCCGATGGTGGTGCCCGGCGGCAGCGGCACCTCGGCGACCCGGCGGCCGACCACCTTGCTCGAGCGCGCGTCGCCGTGGGCGATGGCCTCGATCGCCTCGGCGGCGCCGCGGCGCAGCGAGTGCACCGCGACTATGTCGCCGCGACGCACGTGGGTCAGCAGGGTGCCGATGGTGGCCTGCTGCGGGCTGATGGCGATGTCGATCTCGCCGCCCTGGATCAGGTCGACGTAGGCCGGGTTGCTGATCAGGCTCATCACCTTGCGCGCGCCGAGGCGCTTGGCCAGCAGCGAGGACATGATGTTGGCCTCGTCGTCGTTGGTCAGGGCGAGGAACAGGTCGGCCTCGGCGATGTTCTCCTCGACCAGCAGGTCGCGGTCGCTGGCGCTGCCCTGCAGGACGATGGTGCTTTCCAGGGTGTCGGACAGGTAGCGGCAGCGCGCCGCGTTCATCTCGATGATCTTGACCTGGTAGCGGGTCTCGATGGCCTCGGCCAGGCGCTCGCCGATGTGCCCGCCGCCGGCGATCACCACCTTGCGGTAGCCGTCGTCGATGCGCCGCAGCTCGCTCATCACCGCGCGGATGTGGCTGCGCGCGGCGATGAAGAACACCTCGTCGTCGGCCTCGATCACCGTGTCGCCCTGCGGCAGGATGGCGCGGTCGCGGCGGTAGATGGCCGCCACCCGGGCGTCGATGGTCGGCATGTGCTCGCGGATCTGCTTGAGCTGCTGGCCGACCAGCGGGCCGCCGTAGTAGGCGCGCACGCCGACCAGCTGGGCCTTGCCCTCGGCGAAGTCGAGCACCTGCAGGGCGCCGGGGTATTCGATCAGGCGGCGGATGTAGTTGGTCACCACCTGCTCGGGGCTGATCAGCACGTCGACCGGGATCGCCTCGTTGGCGAACAGGCCGGCGCGGGTCAGGTAGGCCGCCTCGCGCACCCGGGCGATCTTGGTCGGCGTGTTGAACAGGGTGTAGGCGACCTGGCAGGCGATCATGTTCGACTCGTCGCTGTTGGTCACCGCCACCAGCATGTCGGCGTCGTCGGCGCCGGCCTGGCGCAGCACCGTCGGGTAGGAGCCCTTGCCCTGGATGGTGCGGATGTCCAGGCGGTCGCCCAGGTCGCGCAGGCGGTCGCCGTCGGTGTCGACCACGGTGATGTCGTTGGCCTCGCTGGCCAGGTGCTCGGCCAGGCTGCCGCCGACCTGCCCCGCGCCGAGAATGATGATCTTCATCCGGTGACTGCTCCTTGCGCGCGCGCGGGGGCGGCGGCGATCTTGATCAGCTTGGCGTAGTAGAAACCGTCGTGGCCGTCGACCTGGGCCAGCAGCTGGCGGCCGTGCGGCTGCCTGACGCCGAACGGGCCGGGGATGTCCAGCTCGCGCGCGCCGGGGGTGCGGGCGAGGAAGGCGCCGATCACCTCGGTGTTCTCGGTCGGCAGGCTCGAGCAGGTGGCGTAGAGCAGCACGCCGCCGACCTCGAGGGTCGGCCACAGGGCGTCGAGCAGCTCGCCCTGCAGGGCGGCCAGCGCGGCGATGTCATCGGCCTGGCGGGTCAGCTTGATGTCCGGGTGGCGGCGGATCACCCCGGTCGCCGAGCAGGGCGCGTCGAGCAGGATGCGCTGGAAGGGCTTGCCGTCCCACCACTGGTCGACGGCGCGGGCGTCGGCGGCGACCAGGCGGGCGTCCAGCTGCAGGCGCGCGAGGTTCTCGCGCACCCGCACCAGGCGGCTCTCCTCCAGGTCGACGGCGGTGACGCTGAGCGAGGGCTCGGTCTCCAGCAGGTGGCAGGTCTTGCCGCCGGGCGCGCAGCAGGCGTCCAGCACGCGCAGGCCGGGCTTGAGTTCGAGCAGCTCGGCGGCCAGCTGGGCGGCCTCGTCCTGCACGCTGACCCGGCCCTCGGCGAAGCCCGGCAGGGTGGTGACGTCGCAGGGGCTGGCCAGCTGCACGCCATCCGTGCTGAACGGACAGGCGCGTGCGGCGATGCCGGCGGCGGCCAGCTCGGCGAGATAGTCGTCGCGCGAGCCGTGGCGGCGGTTGACCCGCAGGGTCAGCGGCGGATGGCTGTTGTTGGCGGCGCAGATGGCTTCCCAGTCCGCCGGCCAGTGCGCCTTGAGCGCCTTCTGCAGCCAGCGCGGGTGGGCGGTGCGCGCCGCCGGGTCGCGCTCCAGTTCGGCGAGCAGTGCCTCGCCCTCGCGCTGGGCGCGGCGCAGCACGGCGTTGATCAGGCCCTTGGCCGAGGACTTCTTCAGCCGGTCGACACAGCCGACCGTTTCGCCGATCGCCGCGTGGGCGGGGATGCGCGTGTACAGCAGCTGGTACAGGCCGACCAGCAGCAGCGCCTCGAGATCCGTGTCGGCGGCCTTGAACGGCTTCTGCAGCAGCTTGTCGGCGAGCAGGGACAGGCGCGGCTGCCAGCGCGCGGTGCCGAAAGCCAGCTCCTGGGTCAGGCCGCGGTCGCGCGGCTCGACCTTGTCCAGCTGCGCCGGCAGGGCGCTGCCCAGCGAGGCCTTGCCGGCCAGCACGGCGCCGAGCGCGCGGGCGGCGGCCAGCCGCGGATCGACGGCCATCAGACCAGCACCTGGCCGGGCGCGAACTGCTCGCGGCGGCTGTTGTACAGGTCGGCGAAGCCCAGCGGCTTGCCGCCCGGCAGCTGCAGGCGGGTCAGGCGCAGCGCGCCCGCGCCGCAGGCCACGGTCAGGCCGTCGCGGCTGGCGGCGAGGATGGTGCCGGGCGCGCCCTGCCCCTCACCGACTTCGGCGGCATACACCTTGAGCGCGGCCTCGCCGAGCGTGGTGTGGCAGATCGGCCAGGGATTGAAGGCGCGCACCAGGCGTTCCAGCTCCACGGCCGGACGGCTCCAGTCGAGGCGCGCCTCGTCCTTGTTGAGCTTGTGCGCGTAAGTGGCCAGGGCGTCGTCCTGCACCTCGCCGTGCAGGGTGCCGGCGGCCAGCTGCGGGATGGCCGCGACCACCGCGGCGGCGCCCAGCGTGGCCAGGCGGTCGTGCAGGCTGCCGCCGGTGTCGTCGTCGGCGATCGGCGTGGTCACCTTGAGCAGCATCGGCCCGGTGTCCAGGCCCGCCTCCATCTGCATCACGGTGACGCCGCTCTCGGCGTCGCCGGCCTGCACCGCGCGCTGGATCGGCGCGGCGCCGCGCCAGCGCGGCAGCAGCGAGGCGTGGCTGTTGATGCAGCCGAGAGGCGGGATGTCGAGCACCGCCTGCGGCAGGATCAGGCCGTAGGCCACCACCACCAGCAGGTCGGGCTGCAGCGCCGCCAGCTCGGCCTGTGCCGCCGCATCGCGCAGGGTCTGCGGCTGCAGGACGGGGATGCCGTGCGTGGCGGCCAGCTGCTTGACCGGGCTGGCCATCAGCTTCTGGCCGCGGCCGGCCGGGCGGTCGGGCTGGGTGTACACCGCCACCGGCGTCAGGCCCGCGTCGAGCAGGGCCTGGAGGTGGACAGCGGCGAATTCCGGGGTACCGGCGAAGACGATGCGCAGGGGCTGGCTCATGGGCTCTCGCTCAAGAAAAAAGGCTTGCCGCGGGCAAGCCTTCCGGTGAATCAGTTGTGCTGCAGGCGATGCTGTTTTTCCAGCTTCTTCTTGATGCGGTCGCGCTTGAGGCCGGACAGGTAGTCGACGAACAGCTTGCCGTTGAGGTGGTCGCACTCGTGCTGGATGCACACGGCGAGCAGGCCCTCGGCGATCTCCTCGAACGGCTGGCCGTCGCGGTCCAGCGCCCTGATGCGCACCTTGAGCGGACGGTCGACGTTCTCGTAGAAGCCGGGGACGGAGAGGCAGCCTTCCTGGTAGGGGCCGAGGTCCGCGGTCAGCGGTTCCAGTTCGGGGTTGATGAACACCTGCGGCGCGCTCTTGTCCTCGGACAGGTCCATCACCACCAGGCGCTTGTGCACGTTGACCTGGGTCGCCGCCAGGCCGATGCCGGGGGCGGCGTACATGGTCTCGAACATGTCGTCGATCAGCTGGCGCAGGGCGTCGTCGACCACCTCCACCGGCTTGGCGAGGGTGCGCAGGCGCGGATCGGGGAACTCGAGAATGTTCAGGATCGCCATATGCGTTTGTGATGCACTTGTGGAATAAATCGAAAACCGGCTGATAAGATGCCCGGCAGCTCGAAAAACGGCTTGAGGCCGCGTATTTCGCCGGCCGGCGCACGTTTCCCGTGTCGGCACATGATAAAGGGATTCACCTCATGAGGAAATCATTAGTCGCCCTGCTGCTGCTGGCGGCTGGCGGTCTGGCGCAGGCCGAGGTCCAGCTCAGGGACGGCCATCCGCAGACCTACACGGTGGCGCGCGGCGATACCCTGTGGGATATCTCCGGCAAGTTCCTGCGCCAGCCGTGGAAGTGGCCGGAGATCTGGCAGGCCAACCCGCAGGTGCAGAATCCGCACCTGATCTACCCGGGCGACGTGCTGAGCCTGACCTGGGTCGACGGCCAGCCGCGCATCGTCCTCGACCGCGGCGCCTCGCGCGGTACCGTCAAGCTGTCGCCACACGTGCGCAGCACGCCGATGGCCGAGGCGATCCCGACCATCCCGCTGGAAAAGATCAACAGCTTCCTGCTCAGCAACCGCATCGTCGACAGCGACCTCGAGCTGTCCCAGGCGCCCTACGTGGTGGCCGGCAACGCCGAGCGCGTGGTCAGCGGCGCCGGCGACCGCATCTATGCCCGCGGCGCCTTCACCGGCGAGCAGGCCTACGGCCTGTACCGTCAGGGCAAGGCCTACAGCGACCCGCAGACCAAGGAAGTGCTCGGCATCAACGCCGACTACATCGGCGGCGGCGACGTGGTGGCCGAGGAAGGCGACATCGCTACCCTGGCCCTCACCCGTACCACCCAGGAAGTGCGCCTGGGCGACCGCCTGCTGCCCACCGAGGAGCGCTCGATCAGCTCCACCTTCGTGCCCAGCGAGCCGAGCGAGCCGATCGACGGGGTGATCCTCGACGTGCCGCGCGGCGTGACCCAGGTCGGTCAGCTCGACGTGGTCACCCTCAACAAGGGCCGCCGCGACGGCCTCGCCGAAGGCAACGTGCTGGCGATCTACAAGACCGGCGAGACGGTGCGCGACCGCATCACCGGCGAGAGCGTGAAGATCCCCGACGAGCGCTCCGGCCTGCTGATGGTGTTCCGTACCTACGACAAGCTCAGCTATGGCCTGGTGCTCAACGCCACCCGTTCGCTGGCGGTGCTCGACAAGGTGCGCAACCCCTGAGCGTCGTGAACGAAGCCCCCGCTTGCGGGGGCTTCGCGTTTCTGGCCTGACGCAGGATGCGCGCCGGCCGATGTCCTGCCGTCGATCAAGGATGATCGCCATGCCCTACCCCGCCGCCCTGCCCCCGGCCGAACTGGAAGCCCGCCTGCGCCTGCACGGCCTGCCGGCGATCGGTCCGCGGCGCTTCCGCCTGCTGATCAGCACCTTCGGCTCGGCCAGTGCCGCCCTCTCCGCTCCTGCAGCCGCCTGGCGCGCCCTCGGCCTGCCGGCGGAGGCCGCCGAGGCGCGGCGCAGCCCGCTGGTGCGCGAGCAGGCCGCCGCCGCCTTGGCCTGGCTGGAGCAGCCCGCCCGGCACCTGCTGGGCTTCGACGATCCCGTCTACCCCGCCCTGCTCGCCGAGCTGCACGATGCCCCGCCGCTGCTGTTCGTCGCCGGCGACCCCGGCCTGCTCGAGCGCCCGCAGCTGGCGCTGGTCGGCAGTCGCCGCGCCAGCCGGCCGGGGCTGGACAACGCCGCATGCTTCGCCCGCAGCCTGGCCGGCGGCGGCTTCGTGGTCACCAGCGGCCTGGCGCTGGGCATCGACGGCGCGGCCCACGAGGGCGCGCTGGCGGCCGGCGGCGCCACCGTGGCGGTGCTCGGCACCGGCCTGCAGTGCCTGTATCCGCGCCGGCATGCCGGCCTGGCCGCGCGCATCGTCGCCGAGGGCGGCGCGCTGGTCTCCGAGCTGCCGCTGGCCACGCCGCCGCAGGCCGGCAATTTCCCGCGGCGCAACCGCATCATCAGCGGCCTGGCGCTCGGCGTGCTGGTGGTCGAGGCCAGCCCCTCCAGCGGTTCGCTGATCACCGCGCGGCTGGCCGCCGAACAGGGCCGCGAGGTATTCGCCATCCCCGGCTCGATCCACCACCCCGGCGCACGCGGCTGCCACCAGCTGATCCGCGAGGGCGCCCTGCTGGTGGAAACGGTCGAGGACATCCTCGAGGCCTTGCGCGGCTGGCAGCGGGTGGCGGCCCGGCCGGCGCCGCGCCGGCCGGTCAGCGAACCGGACGAGTCGGCCCATCCGCTGCTGGCCCTGCTGCGCGCCGAACCGCAGAGCAGCGAGGCGCTGGCGATCAGCAGCGGCCTGGCCCTGCCCGAGCTGCTCGCCCAGCTCACCGAACTGGAGCTGGACGGGCGCATCGTCTGCGAGGGCGGCTGCTGGGTGTGCTGCGGCTGACCCGGCCCGTCGTCAGCCACTGCCATCGCCGGCCCGAGCGGATACACTGCGCCGCAGTTTTTCCAGCATGCGGAGGTGGCGATGGTCGGGCAGTGGCGGGTGCAGCAGGCGGCGCGGGTGGTGCGCGAGGGGGGCGTGATCGCCTACCCCACCGAAGCGGTATGGGGGCTGGGCTGCGATCCGTGGAATCCCCAGGCGGTACTGCGCCTGCTGGCGCTCAAGGACCGGCCGCTGGAGAAGGGCCTGATCCTGGTCGCCGCCGACATGGCGCAGTTCGACTTCCTGCTGCACGACCTGCCGCGGGCCTGGCGCGCCGAGCTCGAACTCAGCTGGCCGGGGCCGAACACCTGGCTGGTGCCGCACCAGGGCCGCCTGCCCGAGTGGATCAGCGGGATGCACGACAGCGTCGCGCTGCGGGTCAGCGACCATCCGCTGGTGCGCGCGCTGTGCGAACACACCGGGCCGCTGGTGTCGACCTCGGCCAACCCGGCCGGCCGCCCGGCGGCGCGCACCCGCCTGCGCGTCGAGCAGTACTTCGGCGGGGCGCTCGACGGCGTGCTCGGCGGCGAGCTGGGCGGACGCCGCAACCCCAGCCTGATCCGCGACCTGCGCACCGGCCAGGTGATCCGTCCGTCCTGAGGCGACTTGCGCGGCGCCGCGGCGCTGGCCATGCTGGCGTCCTACTGGCAGGCATCAGGGAGAGACGCCATGGACCCGCGCATCCAGCAGGTCGTCCAGCTCATCGATACGCGCATCCACTACGGCAGCGACGAGGAGCGGGCCGCGCTGAGCGTGCAGGCGCTGGCCGACACGTTCGGCCTGAGCCGTTTCCAGCTGCAGCGCCTGTTCAAGCGCGACACCGGGATGACCCTGCGCGACTACCTGCAGAACCTGCAACTGGAAAAGGCGGCGGTACGCGTAAGGCTGACGCGCGAGAGCCTGTTGTCGATAGCTCTCGGTCTCGGCTTCGGCAGCCAGCAGGCGTTCACCCGGGCCTTCACCCGCCGCTGGGGCATGCCGCCGCAGTCGCTGCGCCGCCTGCCGGCCGAGGGGCTGGCAGGCCCGGCGGCGCAGATCGGTGCCGCCATCCCGGCGCGCATCGTGCAGGCGCCCGCGCGTAGCCTGTGGGCCTGTCGCTACGTCGGCCCCTATCCGCTGGTGCCGCAGCACTGGCAGGATTTCGCCACCCGTCTGGCCGCCGCCGGCCTGCAGGCGGAAGGTCCCTTCTTCGGCATGGTCTACGACGATCCGCTGTTCACCCCGCCCGAGCGCATCCGCTACGCCTGCGCGATCGCTGCACCGGCCGCTGCTGGCGAGCCGCCGCCGGGCTGGTACCGCATCGGCCTGCCGCCCTCGCGCTTCGTGGTGTTCTCCATCCACTGCAGCTACGCGGAAGGCCTCGTTCGCCTGCGTTCGCGGGTGCATGGCTGGCTGGCTCGGAGCGGCGAGTCCTTCGGTCAGGCCGGTGGCTTCGAGTGCTACCCGCGCCTGCCGGTCGTCAGCCTCGACCAGGCGCAGCACATGGACCTGCACTGCTCGCTGGCCGGCTAGTCAGTCGCGCGGATGACGCAGGCGGGTCCAGCCGCGGCTATTGGTGTAGAAGCGTCCGCTGTCGCCCAGCAGGGCGAAGCGCGTGGCGCGCCACGCCGCGCAGCACAGGCCGGCCTCGAGGCTGCGGACCTTGTGGAAGGCCCAGCGCCACTGGCGCAGGGTGCCTGAGCGGCGCTCGGCCGCCAACGCAGGGGTATCGTTGGACTGGGACATGCAGGACCTCCGCCTGATCGAAGCTGCCGGTCGGGGAGGGACTGGCAGCCGGTTCCTTGATGGGATGGCGAAGGACTCTAGTGGTACGCAGGTGCGAGCGTTTAACCGTTTGTGACCTGAGTCACGGCGGCGCGGCGGCCGCGCCGCCGCCTGCCTCAGGGCAGCAGGATGGTCGAGCCGGTGGTCTGCCGCGCCGCCACCGCGGCCTGTGCCGCTCCGGCGTCGGCCAGGGCGTAGCGCCGGCCGATGTCCACCTGCAGGGTGCCGTCGGCGATCAGCGCATACAGCTCGGCGGCCATGGTGCGCAGGCGCTCGGGGGTGTCGGCGTAGCCGGCCAGGGTCGGCCGGGTGACGAACAGCGAGCCCTTCTGCGAGAGGATGCCGAGGTTGACCCCGGTGACCGGCCCGGAGGCGTTGCCGAAGCTGACCAAGAGGCCGCGCCTGGCCACGCAGTCCAGCGAGATCTCCCAGGTGTCCTTGCCCACCGAGTCGTAGACCACCGGGCACTTGGCGCCGTCGGTCAGCTCCAGCACCCGCGCACGCACGTCCTCGCGGCTGTAGTCGATGGTCGCCCAGGCGCCCAGCGCCCGGGCCCGCTCGGCCTTCTCGGCCGATCCCACGGTGCCGATCAGCTTCACCCCCAGCGCTTTCGCCCACTGGCAGGCCAGGCTGCCGACGCCGCCGGCGGCGGCGTGGAACAGGATGGTCTCGCCGCCCTCGAGCCGGCCGATCTGGCGCAGCAGGTACTGCACGGTCAGGCCCTTGAGGGTCGCCGCGGCGGCCTGCTCGAAGCCCACCCCGTCCGGCAGCGGCACCAGCACGTCGGCCGGCAGGACATGCAGTTCGGCGTAGGAGCCCTGCGGGCCGGTGCAGTAGGCCACCCGGTCGCCGACCTGGAATTCGTGCACCTCGGCGCCCACCGCCTCGACCACCCCGGCGCCTTCGCTGCCCAGGCCCGAAGGCAGGTCCAGCGGATACAGGCCGTTGCGGTAGTAGATGTCGATGAAGTTGAGGCCGATGGCGTGGTTGCGCACCAGCACCTCGCGCGGGCCGGGGGCGGCGGGAGTGAAGGCGGCGTACTCGAGCACTTCGGGGCCGCCGTGGCGGCTGAGCTGGATGCGTTTGGCCATGGCCGGGCATTCTCCTTGGGAAAAACGACAGGGCGTCCATCCAAGCCTGCGCCATGGCCTGCGTCAAGCGCGAGGCGCGAAACGCGGTGGTATGCTTGCCGCCTGATTGCGCCGCCGGCCAGGGGCCGTGCGGCAGACCCGGACCCGAGGTGAAAAGTGACCGACCGTATCGCCGCCGTGAAGGCCTACCTGCTCGACCTGCAAGACCGCATCTGCGCCGCCCTCGAGGCCGAGGACGGTGGCGCGCGCTTCCGCGAGGAGGCCTGGGAGCGTCCGGGCGGCGGCGGCGGCCGCACCCGGGTGATCGAGAACGGCGCGCTGATCGAGAAGGGCGGGGTCAACTTCTCCCACGTGTTCGGCGACGGCCTGCCGCCCTCGGCCAGCGCCCACCGCCCGGAGCTGGCCGGACGCAGCTTCCAGGCCCTCGGCGTGTCGCTGGTGATCCACCCGGAAAACCCCTACGTGCCCACCTCGCACGCCAACGTGCGCCTGTTCTGCGCCGAGAAGCCCGGCGAGGAGCCGGTGTGGTGGTTCGGCGGCGGCTTCGACCTGACCCCCTACTACGCCCACGAGGAAGACTGCATCGAGTGGCACCGGGTGGCGCGCGCCGCCTGCGAGCCGTTCGGCGCCGACGTCTACCCGCGCTACAAGGAATGGTGCGACCGCTACTTCCACCTCAAGCACCGCGGCGAGCCGCGCGGCATCGGCGGCCTGTTCTTCGACGACCTCAACGAATGGGACTTCGACACCTGCTTCGCCTTCATCCGCGCGGTGGGCGACGCCTACATCGAGGCCTACCTGCCGATCGTCAGGAAGCGCAAGGCCACCCCGTTCACCGAGGCGCAGCGCGAGTTCCAGGCCTACCGCCGCGGCCGCTACGTTGAGTTCAACCTGGTGTTCGACCGCGGCACCCTGTTCGGCCTGCAGTCCGGCGGGCGCACCGAGTCGATCCTCATGTCGCTGCCGCCGGTGGTGCGCTGGGGCTACGACTGGAAGCCCGAGCCGGGCAGCGAGGAGGCGCGGCTGACCGAGTACTTCCTCACCGACCGCGACTGGCTGGCCTGATCGTAGGGGCGAATTCATTCGCCTGTCGCCGTCGAGCCGGGCGAATGAATTCGCCCCTACAGTTCCGTCTTTCCCGAGGATTCCCATGGACCGCTATTGCGTGTTCGGCAACCCCATCGGCCACAGCAAGTCGCCGCTGATCCATCGGATGTTCGCCGCGCAGACCGGCGAGCCGCTGAGCTACGAGGCGCTGCTGGCGCCGCTGGACGACTTCGCCGGCTTCGCCCGCGCCTTCTTCGTCGAGGGCCGCGGCGCCAACGTCACCGTGCCGTTCAAGGAGGAGGCCTTCCGCCTCGCCGATATCCTGAGCGAGCGCGCCGCCCGCGCCGGCGCGGTGAACACCCTGAAGAAGCTCGACGACGGCCGCCTGCTCGGCGACAACACCGACGGCGCCGGCCTGGTGCGCGACCTCACCGTCAACGCCGGCATCGGGCTGCGCGGCCAGCGCATCCTGCTGCTCGGCGCCGGCGGCGCGGTGCGCGGCGTGCTCGAGCCCATGCTGGCCGAGCGGCCGGCCGAGCTGGTGATCGCCAACCGCACGGTGGAGAAGGCCGAGGAGCTGGCGCGGCTGTTCGCCGACCTCGGCCCGGTGGTGGCCAGCGGCTTCGACTGGATCGACGCGCCGGTCGACCTGATCGTCAACGGCACCTCGGCCAGCCTGGCCGGCGAGCTGCCGCCGATCTCGCCGACCCTGATCCGCCCCGGCCATACCGTCTGCTACGACATGATGTACGCCAAGGAGCCGACCGCCTTCAACCGCTGGGCGCAGACCCACGGCGCAGAGCGCACCCTGGACGGTCTGGGCATGCTGGTCGAGCAGGCCGCCGAGGCGTTCTTCGTCTGGCGCGGCGTGCGCCCCGACTCGGCGCCGGTGCTGGCCGAACTGCGCCGGCAACTGGCCTGAGCGCCGCGGGGCGCCATGGCGCCCCGCCCTCCCGTCAATCCTCGAAGCTCAGCGGGCAACCCTCGGCCCCCTCCAGCTTGAGCAGCTCCTCGCGCACCTGCGGGCGTGCCCGGCGCAGCACCAGCTCGCGCTCCTGCAGGCGCAGGCGGCGCGCCTCCTGGTGCAGCATCACCACCCCGGCGTAGTCGATGAAGTTGACGTAGTGGGCGTCCAGCACCAGGCGCGGCGCCCGGCTGGCCTGGATGTGCCGCTGCAGGTAGGCGCAGGCGCCGAAGAAGATCGAGCCCTCGATGCCCAGCACCTCGTGGTCGCCCTCCTGCCAGCGCTGCAGGCGCGGCTGCGAGGTGCGCTTGAGGTAGAACAGCAGCGAGGCCAGCACTCCGGCGTAGATCGCCGTCTGCAGCTCGAGCAGCAGGGTGGCCGCGCAGGTCAGCGCCATCACCGCGAACTCCGCACGGCTGACCCGCCACAGCGCGCGCAGCCCCGCCAGGTCGACCAGCCCCCAGCAGATCAGCAGGATCACCGCGGCCATCGCCGGCAGCGGGATGTGGGCGATCAGCGCCGCGCCGCCCAGGGTGAACAGCGCCACCCACAGCGCCGAGCACACCCCGGCCAGCGGGGTCAGTGCCCCGGACTGCTGGTTGAGCGCCGAGCGGGTGAACGAGCCGGCCGACAGGTAGCCGGCGAACCAGGGGCCGACCATGTTGGCCAGGCCCTGGCCGCGCACCTCGGTGTCCACCTCGAGCGGCTGCTGCGACTGCTGGGCCAGGGCGCGGGCGATCGACAGGCTGGTGACCAGGCCGAGCAGGCCGAGGGCCACCGCCGTCGGCAGCAGGTCCAGCACGCTGTCCAGCTCGAACTGCAGCGGGGTGAACGGCGGCAGGCGCCCGGCGAAGGCGGCGACCGTCGGCACCGTGGCGAACACCGGCAGCAGCCAGGCCGCCAGGCTGCCGACCAGGATCGCCAGCAGCAGCGCCGGCAGGCGCGGCCACAGCCGGCGCACGCCGAGCGCCACGCCGAGGGTCAGCGTCGCCACCGCCAGCGACGGCCAGTGCGCCTCGCGCAGGTGTTCGCCGAGCACCAGGGCGCCCTTCAGCGCGGTGGCCTGGCCGGGCAGGTCGAGGCCGAGCAGGTTGGGCACCTGGCCGAGGGCGATCACCAGCGCGGCGCCGAGGGTGAAGCCGAGCAGCACCGACTGCGAGATGAAGTTGACCAGCGCGCCGAAGCGCAGCAGGCCGAGCAGCCACTGGAACAGTCCGGCGAGGAAGCTCAGCAGCAGCACCAGAGCGACGTAGTCCGGGCTGCCCGGCGCGGCCAGCGGGCTGACGCTGGCGAAGATCACCACCGACACGGCGGCGGTCGGCCCGCCGATCAGGTGCAGCGACGAGCCCCACAGGCAGGCGACGATCACCGGCACCACCGCGGCGTACAGGCCGTATTCGGCCGGCAGCCCGGCGATCAGCGCGTAGGCGATCGACTGCGGCAGGGCGAGGATGGCGCCGGTCAGGCCGACCAGGGCGTCGCGGCCGAGGCTGTGCACGGAGACCTGTGGCAGCCAGCGCAGGAACGGCAGCAGGCTGTAGCGATGGGGCATGGGACCTCGAGACGGACGGATGGGGATTGGCCACAGGGTAGCGGATCGGCGCCGCGCCGGCCCGTCCGGGCTATCATGGGCCTCGCCCGACAACCAGGAAGGCCTCGCCATGCACGAACTCGACCCCGCCGCGATCCGCGGCTGGCACGCCCACGTCTACTTCGACGCGCAGACCCTCGAACAGGCCCGCACGCTCTGCGAGGCGGCGGCCGCGCGCTTTCCCGGCCTGAAGATGGGCCGCGTCCACGAGCGGCCGGTCGGCCCGCATCCGGACTGGAGCTGCCAGCTGGCTTTCCGCGCCGAGCTGTTCGCCGCGGTGCTGCCGTGGCTGGCGCTCAACCGCGGCGGTCTCACCGTGTTCGCCCATCCGATCACCGGCGAGGATCTCGCCGACCACCGCGACCGTGCCGTCTGGCTCGGCAGCGTGCGGCCGCTGGACCTCTCCGTGCTGCCGGAGAACTCGATGGTCTACGACCTCTGAACGTAAAAAAGCCGGGCACAGGGCCCGGCAAGACAATCCCGAGGGTGGGATCGACGCTCAGATGACGCCGCGCGCGCGCAGGCCGGCGATCGTCTCGCCGTCCAGGCCCAGGCGCTCGGCCAGAATGGTTTCGGTGTGCTCGCCGAGCAGCGGCGGCGCGTTGCGGTACTCCACCGGGGTGGCCGACAGGCGCAGCGGGCTGGCCACCCCGGGCGCGCTGCCGGCCAGCGGGTGCGCCAGGTCGACCCGCATGCCGCGGGCCAGCACCTGCGGGTCGGCGAACACCTGCGCCAGGTCGTTGATCGGCCCGCACGGCACGCCGGCCTCCTCCAGCGCGGCGACCCATTCGGCGGTGGTCCTGAACACCGTGGCCTGGCGGATCAGCGGGATCAGCTCGCCGCGGTGGGCGACCCGCGCGCTGTTGCTGGCGAAGCGCGGATCGTCCGCCCACTCCGGATGGCCGGCGACCTCGCAGAAGCGGCGGAACTGGCCGTCGTTGCCGACGGTAAGGATGAAGTCGCCGTCGGCGGTGGGGAAATCTTGGTACGGCACGATGTTCGGGTGGGCGTTGCCCAGGCGGCGCGGCGCCACGCCGGTGGTCAGGTAGTTCAGCGCCTGGTTGGCCAGGCAGGCCACCTGCACGTCGAGCAGGGCCAGGTCGATATGCTGGCCCTCGCCGCTGGCGTGGCGGTGGTTGAGCGCGGCGAGCACCGCCACGCTGGCGTGCAGGCCGGTGAGGATGTCGGTCAGCGCCACGCCGACCTTCACCGGCCCGGCGCCCTCCTCGTCGGCGGCGCGCCCGGTCAGGCTCATCAGCCCGCCGAGGCCCTGGATCATGAAGTCGTAGCCGGCGCGCTGGGCGTAGGGCCCCTGCTGGCCGAAGCCGGTGATCGAGCAGTAGATCAGCCGCGGGTTGATCGCCTTCAGGCTCGCGTAGTCGAGGCCGTAGGCGGCCAGGCCGCCGACCTTGAAGTTCTCCAGCAGCACGTCCGACTGCGCCGCCAGCTCGCGGATCAGGCGCTGGCCTTCCGGCTGGGTGAAGTCGACGGTCAGCGAGCGCTTGTTGCGGTTGGCGCACAGGTAGTAGGCCGCCTCGCGGGTGTCGCGGCCCTCGGCGTCCCTGAGGAACGGCGGGCCCCAGTGGCGGGTGTCGTCGCCCGTGCCCGGGCGCTCCACCTTGATGACGTCGGCGCCGAGGTCGGCGAGCATCTGCCCGGCCCAGGGGCCGGCCAGCACGCGGGACAGGTCGAGGACGCGGATATTGGCCAGGGCACCGGACATGGATTCTCCGTAGGGTGCGCCATGCGCACCGGATAGCGAGCGATATTGCGCGGCAGACGCCGTACGCAGCGGATGGCGCTGCTGGTGCGCACGGCGCACCCTGCGCCCGCGACGGCGCACCCTGCGCCCGCGACGGCGCAGGGTGGCGAGCGATCAGAAGAACGCCTGGATGCCGGTCTGCGCGCGGCCGAGGATCAGCGCGTGGATGTCGTGGGTGCCCTCGTAGGTGTTGACCACCTCGAGGTTGACCAGATGCCGCGCCACGCCGAACTCGTCGCTGATGCCGTTGCCGCCGAGCATGTCGCGCGCCAGGCGGGCGATGTCCAGCGCCTTGCCGCAGCTGTTGCGCTTCATGATCGAGGTGATCTCCACCGCCGCGGTGCCCTCGTCCTTCATCCGGCCCAGGCGCAGGCAGCCCTGCAGGGCGAGGGTGATCTCGGTCTGCATGTCGGCCAGCTTCTTCTGGATCAGCTGGTTGGCGGCCAGCGGACGGCCGAACTGCTGGCGGTCCAGCACGTACTGGCGGGCGGTGTGCCAGCAGGCCTCGGCGGCGCCCAGCGCGCCCCAGGCGATGCCGTAGCGCGCCGAGTTCAGGCAGGTGAACGGACCCTTGAGGCCGCGTACCTCGGGGAACATGTTCTCTTCCGGCACGAACACGTTGTCCATGACGATCTCGCCGGTGATCGAGGCGCGCAGGCCGACCTTGCCGTGGATCGCCGGGGCGGACAGGCCCTGCCAGCCCTTCTCCAGCACGAAGCCGCGGATGTCGCCGGCGTCGTCCTTGGCCCAGACCACGAACACGTCGGCGATCGGGCTGTTGGTGATCCACATCTTGCTGCCGGTCAGCCGGTAGCCGCCGTCGACCTTCTTGGCGCGGGTGATCATCGAGCCCGGGTCGGAGCCGTGGTTCGGCTCGGTCAGGCCGAAGCAGCCGATCCACTCGCCGCTGGCCAGCTTGGGCAGGTACTTCTGCTTCTGCGCCTCAGTGCCGAACTCGTTGATCGGCACCATCACCAGCGAGGACTGCACGCTCATCATCGAGCGGTAGCCGGAGTCGATGCGCTCCACCTCACGGGCGATCAGGCCGTAGCAGACGTAGTTGAGGCCGCTGCCGCCGTACTCGACCGGGATGGTCGCGCCGAGCAAGCCGGTCTCGCCCATCTCGCGGAAGATCGCCGGGTCGGTGTGCTCGTGGCGGAAGGCTTCCAGCACCCGCGGCGCCAGCTTGTCGGCGGCGAACTTCTGCGCGCTGTCGCGCACCATGCGTTCCTCGTCGGTCAGTTGCTGGTCGAGCAGCAGCGGGTCTTCCCAGTTGAAGCGGGCGTTGGCAGCCATGGGTGCAATCCTCGAATGTTGTTGTGGCGCGCTGGGGCGATGTCCTGATCCTAGGCCGCAAGGCTCGCCATGGGCAACCGAGGAATTCGCACGCTGTTGTGCTGTTCGCTCACTCCGAGACTGCTGTAGAGTCATTTGCAAAGCCCAGCCAGTGAGCCTGTCGCACATGCGTCGCAAGATCCCCAGCACCGCCGCGCTGGTCGCCTTCGAGTCGGCGGCGCGCCACCAGAGCTTCACCAAGGCCGCCGAGGAGCTGGCGCTGACCCAGAGCGCGGTGTGCCGGCAGATCGCCGCGCTGGAGGCGTTCCTCGGTGTCGAGCTGTTCCGCCGTACCCGCCGCGGCGTGCGCCTGACCGAGGAGGGGCTGTCCTACGGCCGGCGCATCGCCGCCCAGCTCGACGCGGTGGAGCGCGACACCCTGGCGGTGATGGGCCAGCAGGGCAGCACCAGCCTGGAGCTGGCCGTGGTGCCGACCTTCGCCACCCAGTGGCTGCTGCCGCGCCTCAAGGACTTCCAGCGCCTGCACCCCGAGGTCACCGTCAACCTGACCAACCGTACCCGGCCGTTCCTGTTCGCCGACACCGAGTTCGACGCCGCGCTGTACTTCGGCGACGCCGACTGGCCGGGCACCGCCGCCGACTTCCTGATGCGCGAGAACCCGGTGCCGGTGTGCAGCCCCGAGCTGATCGCCCCGCAGTACACGCTCAATGCCCGTGAGATTGCCGCCCTGCCGCTGCTGCAGCAGACCACCCGGCCCTACGCCTGGCGCCAGTGGTTCGGCTCGCTCGGCCTGCAGATCGAGGGCGACATGCGCGGGCCGCGCTACGAGCTGTTCTCCATGCTCGCCCAGGCCGCCATGCACGGCATGGGCGTGGCGCTGATCCCGCCGCTGCTGATCCAGCGCGAGCTGGCCGAGGGCCGCCTGATCGTGCCCTTGCAGCACGCCTACCTGAGCGACAAGGCCTACTACCTGATCGTCCCCGAGCGCAAGGCCGAGTCGGCGGCGCTGCGCGCCTTCCGCGACTGGCTGCTCGAGCAGGCGCAGGCCTACCGCCGCGAGCACGGCCTGGAGTGAGCATGCCGCCGACCTCATCCGGCCAGCGCGTGCTCCTCGTCCTGCTGCTGATCCTCGCCGGCCTGGGCCTCAGCGTCTGGCTGGCCGGGCGCGCTGCGGAAAGCCGCCAGTGGCAGGAGCGCAGCGTCGAGGCGCACAACCAGCTGGAGCTGTACGCCCAGTCGCTGCGCATCCTGGTCGAGCGCTACCGCGCGGTGCCGGCGATCGTCGCCCACGACGGCGAGGTGCAGGCCACCCTGCGCGCCGGCGACGACCCGCGGCAGCGCCAGCTGCTCAACCGGCGCCTGCAGCGCCTCAATGCCGAGGCCGGCTCGGCGATGCTCTACGTCCTCGACGCCCGCGGCGAGACCATCGCCGCCAGCAACTGGGACGATCCGACCAGCTTCGTCGGCAACAACTACGCCTTCCGCCCCTACTTCCAGGACGCCCTGCGCCTGGGCAGCGGCCGCTACTTCGCGGTCGGCGTGACCACCGGGGTGCCCGGCTACTTCCTCTCCCGGCTGGTGCGCGACGACGACGGCACGCCGCTCGGCGTGGTGGCGCTCAAGCTGGAGATGGAGGAGCTGCAGCGTGGCTGGGTCGGCCAGCCGGGCACCCTGCTGGTCACCGACCGCCACGGCGTGGTGATCCTCGCCAACCGCCCGGCCTGGCGCTTCCGCCACCTGCAGGGCGAGCCGGGCGACCGTCCGCTGCAGCCGCCGGACGCCCGCAAGTACGCCGGCGAGACTCTGCAGCCGCTGCACCTGCAGCCGCTGCGCCAACTCGACGAGGGCGCCGTGCTGCAGCGCGTCGACGGCCCGGACGGCCGCCACGACTACCTGTGGTTGCGCCAGGCGCTGGTCGAGGACGACTGGACCCTGCACCTGCTGCACGATGCCGGCGCGGCGGACGCCACGGTGCGCAGCGCTGGCCTCGCCGCCGGCGGCGCCTGGCTGGCGCTGGCCTTCCTGCTGCTGTTCCTCGGCCAGAAGCAGAAGAACCGCCGCCTGCGCCAGCGCTCGCGCGCCGAGCTGGAACGCTTGGTCGAGGCGCGCACCGTCGAGCTGCGCCAGGCCCAGGACGAGCTGGTGCAGGCGGCCAAGATGGCCGCGCTGGGGCAGATGTCCGCCGCCATGGCCCACGAGATCAACCAGCCGCTGACCGCCATGCGCATGCAGCTCGGCAGTCTCGGCCTGCTGCTGGCGCGCAACGATGCCACCGCGGTGCAGACCTGCCTTTCGCGCATCGACGGCCTGCTCACCCGCATGGCCGCGCTCACCGGCCACCTGAAGACCTTCGCCCGCAACAGCCCCGGCGGCCTGCGCGAGCGCCTGCAGCCGGACAGCGCGGTCGACCATGCCCTGCTGCTGCTCGAGCCGCGCATCCGCCAGGACCAGGTGCTGGTGTTGCGCCAGCGCAATGCCGAGGCCTGGGTGGAGGGCGACGCCATCCGTCTCGAGCAGGTGCTGGTCAACCTGCTGCACAATGCCCTCGACGCCATGGTGGACAAGGAGGTGCGCGAGCTGCGCATCGACCTGCGCCGCGACGGCGGCGACTGGCTGCTGACCGTCGCCGACAGCGGCGGCGGCATCCCCGCCGAGGCGCTGGCGCGGGTGTTCGAGCCGTTCTTCACCACCAAGCCGGTGGGCGACGGCCTGGGCCTCGGCCTCGCCGTGTCCTACGGCATCGTCCGCGAGCTGGGCGGCCAGCTCGAGGCGCGCAACGCCGGCGACGGAGCGCTGTTCAGCCTGCGCCTGCCGGCGGTGGCGGCGCCGGGTACACTGCCGGCAGCGCAGCAGGAGTGAACATGCAACCGATCATCTTCATCGACGACGAGGCGCCGATCCGCGAGGCGGTGCAGCAGTGGCTGGAGCTGTCCGGGCTCACCGTGCGCACCTGCGCGCGCGCCGAGGAGGCGCTGGCGCTGCTCGACGCCGAGTTCCCCGGCGTGGTGGTCAGCGACGTGCGCATGCCCGGCATGGACGGCCTGGTGCTGCTGGCGAAGCTGCAGGCGCTCGACCCGGAGCTGCCGGTGATCATGGTCACCGGCCACGGCGACGTGCCGATGGCGGTAGAGGCCATGCGCCAGGGCGCCTACGACTTCATCGAGAAGCCCTTCACCCCCGAACGCCTGCTCGCCAGCCTGCAGCGCGCCCTCGACAAGCGCCGCCTGGTCGGCGAGAACCGCGCCCTGCGCCGCCAGGCGGGCGAGCGCGGACGCATCGAGGGCCAACTGCTCGGCGTGTCGCCGGCGATGGTCGAGCTGCGCCGGCAGATCCTCGAACTGGCGCCCACCGCGGTCAACGTGCTGATCCGCGGCGAGACCGGCAGCGGCAAGGAGCGGGTGGCGCGCTGCCTGCACGACTTCGGCCCGCGCGCGAACAAGGCCTTCGTCGCCCTCAACTGCGCGGCGATCCCCGAGCAGCTGTTCGAGAGCGAGCTGTTCGGCCACGAGAGCGGCGCCTTCACCGGCGCCCAGGGCAAGCGCATCGGCCGCATCGAGCACGCCGACGGCGGCAGCCTGTTCCTCGACGAGGTGGAGAGCCTGCCGCTGGCCCAGCAGGCCAAGCTGCTGCGCGTGCTGCAGGAGAAGAGCCTGGAGCGCCTCGGCTCCAACCGCAGCATCGCCGTCGACCTGCGGGTGATCAGTGCGGTCAAGCCCGATCTGGCCGCCGAGGTACGCGCCGGACGCTTCCGCGAGGACCTCCTCTACCGCCTCAACATCGCCGAACTGCACATCCCGCCGCTGCGCGAGCGCCGCGAGGACATCCCCCTGCTGTTCAACCACTTCGCCCGCGAGGCCGCCACCCGCCACGGCCGCGAGCCGCGCCCGCTCACCGCCGCCGATCTGGCGCGCCTGCTGACCCACGACTGGCCGGGCAACGTGCGCGAACTGGCCAATGCCGCCGAACGCCACGTCCTTGGCCTCGGCCGCGCCCCGGCGACCAGCGGCCCCGGCCAGTCGCTGGCCGAGCAGCTCGACGCCTTCGAGGCCCAGTGCCTGCGCCAGGCCCTGCAGCAATGCCGCGGCAACATCGCCGAGGCCATGGCCCTGCTGCAGCTGCCGCGGCGGACGCTGAACGAGAAGATGCAGCGGCATGGGATCAGTCGCGGGGAGTTCGTTGAGGGATAGGAGGTGGAGCGCTGAGGCGCCCCCCCTTCGCAGCGCAGGCTCAGCGGCCCCTGCCGCCGCCCGGTCCCATGCCGCCACCAGGTCCCATGCCCGCAGGCATGTCCGGCAAGGTCATGCCCCGCGACTTGGCTCGTTCCTGCATCTGCTGGTGATGCTCCAGGCGCAGCCGCTCGCGCTCTTCGGCGGTCGTCGTGTTGCGCATGCGGTTCTGGTATTCCAGCCGCTCCTCGGGTGTCATCAGCTGGCTGCCATAGACACGCTCCTGGCTCTGCGTCCTCTCCTGAATCTGCTGCTGCGTTTGGTCGCGGACCTGATCCTGGGCCCTCTCCCGGGTTTCGGCCATGGCCTGGCCGGTGCACAGCGTCCCGGCCAGGGCGGTCATTAGCAGTAGTCGTTTCATCGGCATGGTCACCTCGCAATTCGAATTGGTCTGTTGCGCCCGCCGGCCTTTCCCGACGGTCACCATGGATCAACCATAGTTGCCGGGGCTGGGTCGGCAATCGTCGCTGGTCGGCCGCGGCGAGCGGCGCGTCCGGAGATCGGCGGATTCTTGCCGAGAGCCCGGTCATCACCGGCAAGAATCCGCCGATCCCTCCTCGCCCATTCCCCGCCAACCCCCATCCCAGAGCCATCCACCCATCTGGCACGCCGTCTGCAATGTGACTGCACCCGGCCGGCGCGCCCCCTCGCCCGTCCGGACCATTCCAAGAACAAGCACAACAAAGACGGAGATACGCCATGACCCTGAGCAAACGCCTCGGCCTGTTCGCCGCTGCCGCCGCCCTGACTGCCAGCACCGCCAGCCTCGCCGCGCCGACCTTCATCAACGTCCTCACCGGTGGCACCAGCGGGGTGTACTACCCGGTGGGCGTGGCGCTGTCGCAGGTGTACAGCACCGGCATCGACGGCTCGAAGACCTCGGTGCAGGCCACCAAGGCCTCGGTGGAGAACCTCAACCTGCTGCAGGCCGGGCGCGGCGAGCTGGGCTTCTCGCTGGCCGACTCGGTGGATGATGCCTGGAAGGGCGTCGCGGACGCCGGCTTCAAGGCGCCGCTGACCAGGCTGCGCGCCATCGCCGGCACCTACCCGAACTACATCCAGATCGTCGCCAGCGCCGAATCCGGCATCAAGACCCTGGCGGACCTCAAGGGCAAGCGCATCTCGGTCGGTGCCGCCAAGTCCGGCACCGAGCTGAACGCGCGGGCCATCTTCAAGGCCGCCGGGCTGTCCTACGAGGACATGGGCAAGGTCGAGTTCCTGCCCTTCGCCGAGTCGGTGGAGCTGATCAAGAACCGCCAGCTGGACGCCACCCTGCAGTCCTCGGGCCTGGGCATGGCGGCGATCCGCGACCTGTCGTCGGTGATGCCGCTGAACTTCATCGGCGTGCCGGCGGAGGTGGTGGCGAAGATCGGCAGCCCGGCCTACCAGGCCAGGATGATTCCGGCCGGCACCTACGACGGCCAGAGCGAGGACGTGCCGACCGTGGCGATCACCAACATCCTGGTCACCCACGACAAGGTCTCCGACGAGGTGGCCTACCAGATGACCAAGCTGATGTTCGACAACCTCGGCCGGCTGGCCTCCTCGCACTCGGCGGCCAAGGACATCCAGCTGCAGACCGCCACGCAGAACCTGCCGATTCCGCTGCACCCGGGCGCCGAGCGCTTCTACAAGGAAGCCGGCGTGCTCCAGTAAGGCGCCGAGCCGGTCGGGGCGCCGCCAGCGGCGCTCCGCCGGTGCATGGCCGCGGGCCTTGCGCCCGCCGCCCGCCCGCAGAGGTGCCAGCAAAGCCAGCGTGAACGCTCGCGGCAGGTTTTGTTGGCGGCTCTCGTCCCTTCCGATTTCCCGCTCCGAGGTGTCCCCATGAGCGAAAGCCAAGGTCTGCACGCCAGCCCCGGCCAGTGGCCGAAGGCGCTGTTCACCGTCGCCCTGCTGTTCTCCATCTACCAGATCGTCACCGCCGCCTTCCATCCGGTGTCCAGCCAGGTGCTGCGCGCCGGCCACGTCGGCTTCCTGCTGCTGCTGGTGTTCCTCTGCTATCCGGCGCGCGGCAGCGCGCGGCCGTTCCAGCCGCTGGCCTGGCTGCTCGGCCTGGCCGGCATGGCCACCTTCGCCTACCAATGGCTGTTCGAGGCCGACCTGATCCAGCGCTCCGGCGAGCTGACCGGCGCCGACATGGCGGTCGGCGTGCTGCTGGTCGCCCTGGTGTTCGAGGCGGCGCGGCGGGTGATGGGCATCGCCCTGCCGATCATCTGCCTGCTGTTCCTCGCCTACGGCCTGTTCGGCGAGTACCTGCCGGGCGACCTGGCGCACCGTGGCTACGGCGTCGACCAGATCGTCAACCAGCTGGCGTTCGGCACCGAGGGCCTGTACGGCACGCCGACCTATGTGTCGGCCACCTACATCTTCCTGTTCATCCTGTTCGGCGCCTTCCTCGAGCAGGCCGGGATGATCAAGCTGTTCACCGACTTCGCCCTCGGCCTGTTCGGCCACAAGCTCGGCGGCCCGGCCAAGGTGTCGGTGGTGTCCTCGGCGCTGATGGGCACCATCACCGGCTCCGGGGTGGCCAACGTGGTGACCACCGGCCAGTTCACCATCCCGCTGATGAAGCGCTTCGGCTACCGCCCGGCGTTCGCCGGTGCGGTGGAGGCGACCGCCAGCATGGGCAGCCAGATCATGCCGCCGGTGATGGGCGCGGTGGCCTTCATCATGGCCGAGACCATCAACGTGCCCTACGTCGAGGTGGCCAAGGCGGCGCTGCTGCCGGCGCTGCTGTACTTCGGTTCGGTGTTCTGGATGGTCCACCTGGAGGCCAAGCGCGCCGACCTGCGCGGCCTGGCGAAGAGCGAGTGCCCGAACGCCTGGGCGGCGGTGAAGGAGCGCTGGTTCCTGCTGATCCCGCTGGTGGTGCTGGTCTGCCTGCTGTTCGCCGGGCGCACGCCGATGTTCTCCGGCATCGTCGGCCTGGCGCTGACCGCCATCGTCATCCTCGGCTCGGCGATCATCCTCAAGGTGTCCTCGTGGGGCCTGCGCATGGCCTTCTGGATCGCCCTCGGCATCCTCTGCGCCGGCTTCTTCAGCCTCGGCATCGGCGTGGTGTTCGCGGTGATCGGCCTGCTGGTGGCGGTGTGCTGGTTCGTCAAGGGCGGCCGCGACACCCTCACCCTGTGCCTGCACGCGCTGGTCGAGGGCGCCCGCCATGCGGTGCCGGTGGGCATCGCCTGCACCCTGGTTGGGGTGATCATCGGCGTGGTGTCGCTGACCGGCATCGCCACCACCTTCGCCGGCTACATCCTCGCCATCGGCCAGGACAACCTGTTCCTCTCGCTGCTGCTGACCATGCTGACCTGCCTGGTGCTGGGCATGGGCATCCCGACCATCCCCAACTACATCATCACCAGCGCCATCGCCGCGCCGGCACTGCTGGAGCTGGGCGTGCCGCTGATCGTCTCGCACATGTTCGTCTTCTACTTCGGCCTGATGGCCGACCTCACCCCGCCGGTGGCGCTGGCCGCCTTCGCCGCGGCGCCGATCGCCCGCGAGAGCGGCTTCAGGATCAGCCTGTGGGCGGTGCGCATCGCCGCGGCCGGCTTCGTCGTACCGTTCATGGCGGTCTACGATCCGGCGCTGATGCTGCAGGGCGACAGCTGGGCGGCGATCGCCTACATGCTGGTCAAGGCGGCGCTGGCGATCGCCCTGTGGGGCGCGGCCTTCACCGGCCACCTGCAGCGCGACCTGGCCGCCTGGGAGCGCCTGCTGGCCTTCGCCGCCGGGGTGGCGCTGATCCTCGCCCTGCCGCTCAGCGACGAGCTGGGCTTCGCCCTCGGCGGCCTGTTCCTCGCCCAGCACTGCTGGCGCGCGCGCCGCGCCCTGGCGGTGGCGGCGTGATCGGCCTGTGCCTGGGGCTGGCCGGCGCGGTGTGGGCGAGCCTGCCCGTGCCGGCCTTCACCCTGGCCTGGACCCACACCATCGAGAAGGTGCGCTGGGAGGAGGACTACCGCGTCACGCCCGAGGGACTGGTCCTCGGCGAGGCGCGGGTCAGGGGCAACGGCGCCGGCATGGAGATCCCCGACGGCGCCGTGCTGCAGGGCGGCAGCTGGCACTACCGCCGGCAGCTGCCGCCGCTGCAGCCGCTGCGCGTCGGGCGCACCCCCGAGGCGGGGGACTACCAGTTGTGTTTCGACGGCGGCTGCCGGGAACTGAGCCACTGGCTCGGCCCGCCCACGGCGCAGCGGCCGGCGCTGGAGTTGTGGAGTTGTGTGCAGGGATGAAGGCTCAGCCCTGCGCCCGCCAGAGGATCAGATAGCCCAGCCCCATCAGCAACCAGCCGCCCAGCGGATGAAACACCGTGCGCCACAGCCGGCTGTACGGATCGAAGCCGACGCCGTGGACGAAGCCGCTGCAGATGCCCCACATCACCAGCATCAGCAGGCCGTGGCTGTAGCGGCCCTCGGCGTCGAGCATGGCGGCGGGATGGATCAGCAGCACCAGCGCCAGCGGTGCGGCCAGCAGCAGGGAACCGGCGCGGCTGATGCCGCGCCGCAGCCAGGGACGGGGCTCAGCGGCCACCCGCATCGCCCTCGTCGAGGTTCTGGGTGGTTTCCAGCCACAGCGCGTTGACGATCCCGCAGCTGCAGGCCAGCAGCACGCCGAGGATCCAGGCGAAGTACCACATCTGTCGTTCTCCTTGGCCCCGGAGGGGCTCATCTCGCGGTGGCCGCGGCTTGATCCGCGAGCGGGTCGCGCACGAAGCCGCGGCTACCGTCATGGTTTCAGTACAGGCCGTGCGGGTTGGCCTCGATGGTCTTGTCGGTCAGTCGGCCCCACATGCGCAGGTAGCTCCACAGGGTGTAGGCAAGGATCAGCGGCACGAAGATGCCCGCCACCACCAGCATGATGCCCAGGGTCTTGCGGCTGGATACCGCGTCCCACACGGTCAGGCTCGACGCCGGGTCGAGCGTCGAGGGCAGCACGAAGGGGAACAGCGCGAAGCCGGCGGTGCAGATGGTGCCGACGATGGCCAGGCTGCTGCCGAGGAAGGCCACGCCGCCGCGGTTGAGCTGCGCCCCCAGCGCGGCGAGCAGCCCGCCGGCGATGCCCAGCAGGGGCGCGGCCTGGGTCAGCGGGTAGAGCTGGTAGTTGGCCAGCCAGCCGCTGTTGTCCAGGCTCACCTGCTTGTGCAGCGGGTTGAGCGCCGCGCCCAGGTCACTGAAGCCGCCGACCAGGCTGAAGCCCTGGATGCCGCTGACCAGCCAGCCGCCGGCGGCGACGAAGGTCAGCAGGAAAACCAGCGCGCACAGCCGGGTGGCCAGCCGCGAGCGCTGCTGCAGGTCGGCATCGGTGCGCAGCATCAGCCAGGCGCCGCCGTGGGCGCAGAGCATGCTCAGGCTGACCAGCCCGGCGAGCAGGGCGAACGGGTGCAGCAGGGCGAAGAACGAACCCTCGTAGGACGGCCGCATCAGCTCGTCGAGGCGGAACGGCAGGCCGAGGAACAGGTTGCCGAAGGCCACGCCGAACAGCAGCGCAGGCAGAGCGCCGCCGACGAACAGCGCCCAGTCCCAGGCGCTGCGCCACTGCTGGCTCTCCAGCTTGCTGCGGTAGTCGAAGCCCACCGGACGGCAGAACAGGCCGAACAGCACCAGCAGCATCGCCCAGTACAGTCCGGAGAAGGCGGTGGCGTAGACCATCGGCCAGGCGGCGAACAGCGCGCCGCCGGCGGTGATGAACCACACCTGGTTGCCGTCCCAGTGCGGGGCGATGGTGTTGATCGCCACCCGCCGCTCGTTGTCGGTGCGGCCGACGAAGGGCATCAGCGCCATGGCGCCCATGTCGAAGCCGTCGGTGAGGGCGAAGCCGATCAGCAGCACGCCGATCAGCACCCACCAGATGAGTTTCAGGGTTTCGTAGTCGAACATGGCTCTCTCCTCAGGCGTGGACCGGCTGGCCGGCGGCCTGCCCGCCGTGCGGGATGGGCAGCTCGGCGGCGACCGCCGGGCGCTCGAAGTGGTAGCGGCCGGTATGCAGGCTGGACGGGCCGAGACGGGCGAACCTGATCATCAGGTACATCTCCACCACCAGCAGCAGGCTGTAGAAGGCGATCAGGGCGATCAGCGAGCCCCACACGTCGCCGGTGCTCAGGCTGGAGGCCGACAGATGGGTCGGCAGCACCTCGCCGATCGACCACGGCTGGCGACCGTGCTCGGCCACGTACCAGCCGGTCTGCGCGGCGATCCACGGCAGCGGCAGGCTGAGCAGCGCCCACCTGAGCAGCCAGGGCTTGGACTCCTCGTTCTTGCGCGCCGAGGCCCAGAAGGCGCAGGCGAACAGCGCCAGCATCAGGAAACCGGAGGCGACCATGGCGCGGAAGCTCCAGAACAGGCTGAACACGTGGGGAATGGTGTCCCTGGCGGCCAGCCGGATCTGCTCGTCGCTGGCATCGACCACGTTGGCGGTGTACTTCTTCAGCAGCAGGCCGTAGCCGAGGTCGTGCTTGACCGCCTCGAAGGCGGCGATGGTCGCGCTGCTCTGGTCACCCGCGCGCAGCTGCTCGAGCAGTGCGTAGGCGGTCATGCCGTTGCGGATGCGCGCCTCGTGCTCGACGATCAGGTCCTTGATGCCCTTGACCTCCTCGTCCAGCGAGCGGGTGGCGATCAGGCCCAGCGCCCAGGGAATCTTCACCGCGTAGTCGGTGCGCATCTCCTCCTGGTTGGGCAGGCCGAACAGGGTGAAGCCAGCCGGTGCCGGGTGGGTTTCCCACTCGGCCTCGATGGCGGCCAGCTTGGTCTTCTGCACGTCGCCGATCTCGTAGCCCGACTCGTCGCCGAGGATGATCACCGAGAGGATCGAGGCCAGGCCGAAGGCCGAGGCGATGGCGAACGAGCGGCGGGCGAAGCCCAGGTCGCGCTTGTTCAGCAGGTAGTAGCTGGAGATCGCCAGCACGAAGATCGCCCCGGTGACGTAGCCGGCCGCCACGGTGTGCACGAACTTGACCTGCGCCACCGGGTTGAAGATCAGCGCGCCGAAGTCGACCAGCTCCATGCGCATGGTCTGGTAGTTGAACTCGGCGCCGACCGGGTTCTGCATCCAGCCGTTGGCGATCAGGATCCACAGCGCCGACAGGTTGGAGCCCAGCGCCACCAGCCAGGTCACCGCCAGGTGCTGCACCTTCGACAGCCGGTCCCAGCCGAAGAAGAACAGGCCGATGAAGGTGGACTCGAGGAAGAACGCCATCAGGCCTTCGATGGCCAGCGGCGCGCCGAAGATGTCGCCGACGTAGTGGCTGTAGTAGGCCCAGTTGGTGCCGAACTGGAACTCCATGGTCAGCCCGGTGGTGACGCCGAGGGCGAAGTTGATGCCGAACAGCTTGCCCCAGAACTTGACCATGTCCTGGTAGACCTGTTTGCCGGTCATCACGTAGACCGACTCCATGATCGCCAGCAGGAAGGCCAGCCCGAGCGTCAATGGCACGAACAGGAAGTGGTACATCGCGGTCATGGCGAATTGCAGACGCGACAGGTCGACGACGGCTTCCGAGATCATCTCGGCTCCTCCTCGGTGAGTGACAAAGACGGTGGCGCGCCGTGGCCCAGCAGGTGCCGGCCGACCCGCTCGCTGCCGTTCTCCGGCACGGTCGGCGCACCGAACCAGAGGGCGCGGATGGTCAGCAGGATGGCCAGCTTGAGCAGCAGGATGACGGCGAGTTCGCGCACCAGGGGGATGCGCCAGGGCGAAGAACGGGGAGGTGACGACATGCGGGGGACTCCGGGCTTCATTCGGCGGCTGACGGCGGATGTGGGCGGGGTTCCAGGCTGACGGCGATGCGGCAGCGTACGGACGGTCGCGGATTGTTGTTGGCGGGGAGGGCCCCCGGGCGACCTGAAAAAAGCCCCCCCTCGCAGGCGAGGGGGGGAGAGGGACAGACAACCACTGGGTGGTTGCAGCTGGTTGACCCGAGCCTAGTCGTGGAACCCCTAAGCTCCGGCTCGAGACAGGGCCAGTGTCGTGCCGGCGGCCGGCGTCCTCAACTGCGACAGCCTGCCACAGTGCAGCGCCGCCCCGGCGTGGTTGCGGCGGTCGGCGGGAGCGACGGCGCAGCCGTGGCAGGTTGTCGCAGGTTCACACCTTCAGCCAGCGGCGGAAGCCGGCGCCGCTGCGGGTGCCCAGCGGGCACCAGGCGAAGTCCCAGGGGGTCGGCGGCAGCTCTTCCAGTTCGACGGCCATCGGCCGGCATGCCGGACGCGCGCTGCGCTTCCAGTCGAACACCGGCGCGGCCGAGCCCTGCCAGGCCAGCACCACGCCGAGGGCCTCGCTGTGGTCGCTGACCACCCAGCGGGCGGCGGCGGCGATCATCAGCGTCTCGATGTGCTCCTCGTCGATGCGGAAGCGGTAGTCGGATTCCAGCAGCCAGCGGCAGACCTGCAGGTGGAAGGTCCAGTCGAGGATGACCTGGCGGCGGTAGGCCCAGGTCATGAACGTGCGGAAGATCCGGGTGCCGTCCGGCGGGTCGAGCTTGAGCAGCGCCGGGCAGACGTCGAACAGGGTGTGCCAGTAGGGCAGCAGGCGGGCGTCGAGGTGCACGAAGCTGCGGGCATTGCCGGGGTAGTCGGGAAAGGGTTGCACGGCCGGGCGCTTGCCGGCTGCACGGGCGATTTTTTCCATGGTGGCGAATCCTGAAAACCGTATGGGCCGACCGCGGGCGCGGTCGGATGTCGAGGGGTAACGACGGCGGCTTTCAGGGCGCGCGCGGGTTCAGCGGCGGCCAGCAGTGGCGCGGGGGAGCCTTGCAGCGTCTTTCGCGCGGCAGGCGCACGGCGTCCGGGCCGCGCCGCCGGAGCAGCCAGCTCAGGCAGAACAGCAGCGCCAGGGCGAGGGTGGCGGGATTGCACAGGGGGCAGTTGAACGGCTGCGGCGCCTCGTCGCTGGCGGGCAGGCCGCCTGCCGGAGCGTCGCCGTCGTCGGTCTGGCAGAAGGCGCCCGGCCCGAGCAGCAGCTCGAGGCCGACATGGCTGGCATGGTGGTAGCTGCAGACGAGCGCGTTGAGCAGTATGCCCAGGCACAGCGCCAGGGTCGCGAGCCAGCGGTTGTCAGCGGAGCGGAGCATGCGGGGGCTCAGCGGAACAGCTTTTTCCACAGGCCCGACAGCAGCGAGCCGCTATCGATCTTCTGCACGTAGGGGACGTAGTCCCGGTCCTCCTGTTTGACGTGGTTGATCAGCCACAGGCCGATGAAGATCCGCACCTGCTCGGCGAGCTTCAGCGGGTCGCAGCCGGCCTCCAGCTGGCGAAGGTACTTGTTGGCCCGGCTCTTGAAACTCTCGTGGACCTTGTGGTGCGCATCGAGCATCGGGTAGCGCGCCTTGGCCATGAGGCTTTCCTCGAAGGTGTTGTGGGAAATGGCGTAGCTCACCAACCCGTTGACGATCACCTCGATGCCTTGCGGATTGCCGCTGGCGATGACGGTGGCGAGTTCGTCGAAGTAGGCGAAGAGCCGCTTGTGCTGCTCGTCGATCACGGCGATGCCGATCTTGTAGTCGTCCGACCAGGAAAGGCTCAGGCTGTCCATGCGAATTCGTCAACTCCTTGTAGGTAACACGGAAAAGCGCTCGCGGCAGGTTACCGTTGCGTTACGGCACTCCCGGCGCGGGCGGATGTTAGCCGATAAGCCGCTGCAGAGCATGGGCAGCGGAGAATTGCACGGCCTCGCCGGGCGCTCAGGGCAGTGGGCGGGGATTGCGCCAGCGCTCGCCGGCCAGCAGCCGGTCGAACAGCTGCGGGTCCGACCACTCGGCGCGGATCTGCGTCGAGAAGCGGATCTGCGCCAGCTCGAAGGCCCCCATGCGCGGATTGAACGCATCCGCGCGGAAGCACTGCGCGTAGCCGCTCTCGGTCTCGTGGACGATCACCGAGTGCAGGCGCACGTCGCCTTCGCCGTTGGCCGTCTCGGTCTGCGCCAGCAGCGCATCGACCAGGCGGAAGATCACCCGCGCCAGCTGCTCGGCGCTCGGCGACACCGGCAGGGCGATCCAGCGCTCGGAGAAGCGCTGGCAGCTGGCGATGTACTCGGGGTCGTCGCCGTCCCAGAAGCTCAGCGCGTGGTCGAAGGCGTCGATCAGCTCGCGCACGCCGCCCTTGAGCAGGCCGAAGTCGTAGACCATCTGCCCGTGGTCGAGGGCATGCGCCTCCAGCAGCAGCTCGACGCGATAGGAATGGCCGTGCAGCGAGCGCGCGCAGCGACGGCTGGTGCAGCCGCGCACGATGTGCGCGTTCTCGAAGCGGAACAGCTTGCGGATCAGCATGGCTGGGCGTGCTCGCGGCCGGGCATGCGCGCCTCGGCGCTGAGGCGTTCGACCAGCTCCGCCAGCGCCAGGCTGCCGAGGTTGTCGCCGGCGCGGCTGCGCAGGGTGACGCGGTCCTCGGCCTTCTCCTGTTCGCCGATCACCAGCAGGTAGGGCACCTTCTGCAGGGTGGCTTCGCGGATCTTGTAGCCGATCTTCTCGTTGCGCAGGTCGGCGCTAGCGCGCAGGCCGGCGCGCCTGAGCGCGGCCAGCACCTGGCGGGCGTAGTCGTTCTGCCCTTCGGAGATGGTCAGCACGGAGGCCTGCTGCGGTGCCAGCCACAGCGGGAACAGGCCGCTGTAGTGTTCGATGAGGATGCCGGTGAAGCGCTCCAGCGAGCCGAACAGGGCGCGGTGCAGCATCACCGGGCGCTCGCGCTCGCCCTGTTCGTTGACGTAGCTGATGTCGAAGCGCTCCGGCAGGTTGAGGTCGACCTGCAGGGTGCCGCACTGCCAGTCGCGACCGATGGCGTCGCGCAGCACGAACTCCAGCTTGGGCCCGTAGAAGGCGCCTTCGCCGGGGTTGAGCTGATAGGCGATGCCCATGCGTTGCAGGGCGCCGGACAGCGCGCCTTCCAGCTGGTCCCAGGTCGCGTCGCTGCCGATGCGGTTGGCCGGGCGGGTGGACAGCTTGACCGCCACCTCATCGAAGCCGAAGTCGCGGTAGATGGCGAACACCAGGGCGATGGTGTCGGCGCATTCCTGCTCCATCTGCGCGGTGGTGCAGAAGATGTGCGCGTCGTCCTGGGTGAAGTGGCGCACGCGCAGCAGGCCGTGCAGCGCGCCGGACGGCTCGTAGCGGTGCACCTTGCCGAACTCGGCCATGCGCAGCGGCAGGTCGCGGTAGCTCTTCAGGCCGCGGGCGTAGAGCGCCACCGCGCCGGGGCAGTTCATCGGCTTGAGGGCGAACACCCGCTCGTCCTCGGTGCTGGTGGTGAACATGTTGTCGCGGTAGTTGAACCAGTGCCCGGAGGTTTCCCACAGGCTGCGGTCCATCACGTCCGGGGTGTTGACCTCGACATAACCGGCGGCGTCCTGCTGCTGGCGCATGTACTGGATCAGCTGCTGGAACAGGGTCCAGCCCTTGGGATGCCAGAACACCGAGCCGGGCGCGCAGTCGTCGAAGTGGAACAGGTCGAGCTGGCTGCCGAGCTTGCGGTGGTCGCGCTTGCCGGCTTCCTCCAGGCGGGTGAGGTAGGCCTTGAGTTCCTTGGCGCTGGCCCAGCAGGTGCCGTAGATGCGCTGCAGCGCGGCATTCCTGGCGTCGCCGCGCCAGTAGGCGCCGGCCACCTTGGTCAGCTTGAAGGCCTGCAGGTGGCCGGTGCGCGGGATGTGCGGGCCGCGGCAGAGATCCTCGAAATCGCCTTGGCGATACAGCGACAGCACCTCGCCTGAGGGGATGTCGCGGATCAGCTCGGCCTTGTAGTGCTCGCCCTGGGCCGCGAAGTGGTCGATGGCGGCCTCGCGCGGCAGCTCGCGGCGGCTGACCGGCAGGTCGGCGGCGGCCAGTTCGTGCATGCGCGCCTCGATGCGGGCGAGGTCGTCGGGGGTGAAGGGCCGCTCGTAGGCGAAGTCGTAGTAGAAGCCGTCGTCGATCACCGGGCCGATGGTCACCTGGGCGCTCGGGTACAGCTCCTTGACCGCCATGGCCAGCAGGTGCGCGCAGGAGTGGCGCAGCAGCTCGAGGCCCTCGGGATCGCGGGCGGTGATCAGGCTGAGGCTGACGTCGTGCTCGATCAGCGCGCTGGTGTCCACCAGGCGGCCGTCGAGGCGGCCGGCCAGGGCGGCCTTGGCCAGGCCGGGGCCGATATCGGCGGCCACCTCGGCCACGCTGAGGTGCTGGGAATAGTGACGCTGGCTGCCGTCGGGCAGGGTGATGCTGGGCATGTCGGTTCTCGGAGTCACGGTCAATGAATGGCTCAGCCGCGGCTGAAGCGCAGGGGCAGCCCCTGGCAGTCTTCTTGTATCCGGCCCCGATGCCAGGCCAACTGGCCGGAGACCAGGGTGGTGCGCACCGCGTGGCGGAAGCTGCGGCCCTGGAACGGCGTCCAGCCGCAGTGGGGGAGGATCGGATCGCTGTCCACCGGGCGCGGTTCGCTCAGGCGCTCGATCAGGTTCAGGTCGGCCCAGTAGCCCTCGCGCAGGTAGCCGCGCTGCTCGATGCAGAAGCGCTCGGCCACCGCGTGACTGGTCTTCTCCACCAGGGTGGTCAGCGGCAGCAGGCCGTCGGCGACCAGTTCGAGCAGCGCCGGCAGGGCGTGCTGGACCAGCGGCAGGCCGGACGGCGCCTGCAGGTAGGGGCGCTGTTTCTCCTCCAGAGTGTGCGGCGCGTGGTCGGTGCCGATGATGTCCAGCCGGCCGCAGAGCAGTGCCTGGCGCAGGGCATCGCGGTCGGCCGTGCTCTTGATCGCCGGGTTGCACTTGATCAGGTGGCCGAGGGCGGCGTAGTCGCGCTCGTCGAAGTACAGGTGGTGGGCGCAGACCTCGGCGGTGATCCGCTTGCCGGCCAGCGGGCCGGGCTGGAACAGGCTCAGCTCGCGGGCACTGGTGATGTGCAGGACATGCAGTTGCGTGGCGTAGCGCTGCGCTAGGCTCACCGCCAGGCTGGACGAGCGGTAGCAGGCCTCGGCGTCGCGGATCAGCGGGTGCTGGTCGGCGGGAATCGCGTCGCCGTAGCGAGCGTGCCACTGCTGCTCGCGTTCGCGGATGCGCGGGGTGTCCTCGCAGTGGGCGAGCAGCACGGTCGGGCAGTCGCGGAATAGCCGCTCCAGCGAGGGCAGGTCGTCGACCAGCATGTTGCCGGTGCTGGCGCCCATGAACACCTTCACCGCCGCCACGCGGCTGGGGTCCAGCGCGGCCACGGTGTCGAGGTTCTCGTGGCTGACGCCGAAGTGGAAGCCGTAGTTGGCCAGCGAGCAGCTGGCCGCGCGCTGCTCCTTGGCCGCCAGCGCTTCCAGCGTCAGGGTCGGCGGGTTGGTGTTGGGCATGTCCATCACGCTGGTGATGCCGCCGGCCACCGCCGCGCGGGACTCCGTGGCGAAGCTGCCCTTGTGCGGCGCGCCGGGGTCGCGGAAGTGCACCTGGTCGTCGATCATCCCCGGCAGCAGGTACTGCCCGGCGGCGTCGATCTCGACCTCGGCGTTGCTGCCGTCGATGCTGCCGGCGATCTTTTCGATGCGGCCGTTGCGCACCAGCAGGTCGGCGTCGAACTCGCGGCCTTCGTTGATCAGGCGGGCATTGCGGATCAGCAGGCTGCTCATGCTCAGAACTCGTTCTGCAGGGCCTTGTAGCCGCGCACCAGGTCGATGTTGGTATGCGCCACGTCTTCCGAGAACTCGCTGGCCGACACGCTCACGCGCGGCAGGCTGGCCAGGTCGGTCTTCGGTCCGATGCGCTGGGTGGAGGTGACGTGGAAGCCGGCCGGCAGGTCGCAGCCGTCCACCACCGCGTTGTGCCGCACCACGCAGCCGTCGCCGACGCTGCAGTTGAACAGCACGCTGTTGAAGCCGATGAACACCCGATTACCGACCTGGCAGGGGCCGTGGATGATCGAGCGGTGGGCGATGGAGCTGTGCTCGCCGATGGTCACCGCCGCGCCGGATTTGGAGTGGATCACCACGCCGTCCTGGATATTGGAGTTGGCGCCGATGACGATCGGCTGCATGTCGCCGCTCGCGTCCACCTCGTCGGCGCGGATCACCGCGTAGGGCCCGACGAAGACGTTGTCCTGGATGATCACCTTGCCGCAGATGATCGCGGTCTTGTCGACGTAGGCGGACTCGGCGATCACTGGCAGGTGGCCGGAAGGGTTCTTGCGGATCATGGTCGTTCCTTGGGCGAGGGTTCGGGCACCGGGTCGTAACCGCCCGGATGCCAGGGGTGGCAGCGCAACAGCCGGCACAGGGTCAGCCAGCTGCCGCGCAGGGCGCCGTGGCGCTGCAGCGCCTCGATGGTGTAGTGCGAGCAGCTCGGCTGGAAGCGGCAGCGCGGGCCCAGCAGCGGGCTGATCAGGTACTGATAGGCGCGCACCAGGCCGAGCAGCAGGCGTTTCATTGCAGCACGCTGATCACGCTCATCCGGCCGTCGCGGATGGCGTTGTAGAAGCAGTTGGGCCGCCCGGTGTGGCAGGCCGGCCCCTGCTGCTCGACGAGCAGCAGCACGGCGTCGCCGTCGCAGTCCAGGCGCGCCTCAATCAGGCGCTGGCGGTGGCCGCTGGTCTCGCCCTTGCGCCACAGTTGCCGGCGCGAGCGCGACCAGTAGCAGACCTGGCCGCTGGCGAGGGTTTCTTCCAGGGCGGCGCGGTTCATCCAGGCCAGCATCAGCACCTCGCCGCTGCCCTGCTGCTGGGCGATGGCGGCGATCAGGCCGTCGCCATTCCAGGGGATGGCGTCCAGTACCTCGGCCAGCGGGCGGCTGTCGCCGAGTCCGGCCTGTTCCAGCTCCAGCCACAGGCTCATGGCTTGAGCGCTGCCAGCAGGGTGTCGAGGTTGTGCTGGTACATGCCCAGATAGGTGCTGGCCGGGCCGCTGGCGGCCAGGGCGTCGGAGTAGAGGGTGCCGCCGACGCGGGCGCCGGCCTCCTCGGCGATCTGCTGGATCAGCCGCGGATCGCGGATGTTCTCGACGAACACGGCGCGCACCCCTTCCGTGCGCAGCTGGCGGATCAGTGCGGCCACTTCGGCGGCCGAGGGCTCGTCATGGGTGGATAGCCCCTGGGGAGCGATGAACCGCAGTTGCCAGGCCTGGCCCAGGTAGCCGAAGGCGTCGTGGCTGGTCACCACCTTGCGCTGGCTGGCCGGCAGGCTGGCCATGCGCGCGTTGGCCTGCTTGAGCAAGGCGTGCAGCTTCGCCAGGTAGGCGTCGCGATTGGCGGCGTAGGCTTTGGCGTGGGCCGGGTCCAGCTCGCTCAGCGCCTGGGCGATGTTGCGCACGTAAAGCTCGGCGTTGCTCAGGCTCTGCCAGGCGTGCGGGTCGGCGACCTTCTCGCCGTCTTCCTCCAGCCACAGCGGCAGCACGCCGCGGCTGGCGTCGATGCGCTGGCCGCGGGCTTCGCTGCTGGCCAGCAGGCGCTCCAGCCAGGGCTCGAAGCCCAGGCCGTTGGCGATGATCAGATCGGCCTTGAGCAGGGTGCGGACATTGTCCGGGCTGGGCTCGAAGACATGGGCGTCCTCGTCGGGGCCGGCCAAGTTGCTCAGTTCGATGTGCTCGCCACCGATCTCGCGGGTCAGGTCGGCGAGGATGCTGAAGCTGGTGACCACCTGCGGCTTGTCGGCGGCATGCAGCGACAGCGGCAGGAGCAGGGTGAGAGCGACAAGCAGGGCGCGCATGGCGGTGTTCCTCAGGTTGCAGTGGGTAGCGGAGCAGGACGCCAGAGGCCGTGAACCGGACCGGCGATCACCGACAGCAGGTAGGCCAGGCCGGCCAGCAGGACGATGCACGGGCCGCTGGGCAGATTGGCGTGGTAGGACAGCAGCAGGCCGAGCCAGACGCTGGCGGCGCCGATCGCCGCGGCGAGCAGCAGCAGGTGCGCCAGGCGACGACTCCAGAAGCGTGCGGCGGCGGCCGGCAGCATCATCAGGCCGACCACCATCAGCGCGCCGATGGCCTGGAAGCCCATCACCAGGTTGAGCACCACCAGGCCGAGGAACAGGCCATGCACCAGCGGGCCGCTGCGGCTGAGGTTGCGCAGGAACAGGGGGTCGAAGCTGTCCAGCAGCAGCGGGCGGTAGATCAGGACCAGCAGGCCGAGGCTGGCGCCGGCCACCCACAGCATGGCCTGCAGGGTGGGCGCATCCACCGCCAGGGCCGAGCCAAACAACAGGTGCATGAGGTCCAGCTTGCGCCCGGCCAGCCCGAGCAGCAGCACGCCGCTGGCCAGCGAGATCGGGTAGATGGCGGCCAGGCTGGTGTCTTCGCCCAGCCCGGTGCGGCGGGCGACCCAGGCCGACAGGGTGGCCATGCCCAGACCGGCGGCCAGACCGCCCAGGGTCAGTGCCGGCAGGCTCAGGCCGAACAGCCAGAAGCCCAGCGCCGCGCCGGGCAGGATGCCGTGGGCGATGGCGTCGCCGATCAGGCTCATGCGCCGCAGCATGAGGAACACCCCCAGCGGCGCGGCGCTGCAGGCTAGGGCCATGCCGCCGAGCAGGGCGCGGCGCATGAAGGCGAACTCGGCGAAGGGCTGCCACAGCGCATCGATCATCAGGCGACCTGCCCCAGGCGTCGTTCTGCCAACTGTGCGATGGGTGCGAGGATGCAGCCCTGCGCCGAGACCAGCAGGGCATTGTCCAGGAGCTCGCTGAGGTGACTGACGGCATGACTGACCACCAGCAGGGTGCGACCTTCGGCCTGCCATTGCCGGGTCCTTGCCCAGAACAGGGCCTGGCTGCCCTCATCGAGGGCCGCTTCCGGCTCGTCCAGCAGCAGGACGCGGGCGCTGGTGAGGTCGAGACGCGCCAGCAGCGCGCGCTGCAGCTGGCCGCCGGACAGCGCCTCCAGCGGCAGCTCCTGCAAATGCGCCAGCTGCCAGGTGTGCAGTGCCTGTTCCAGACGCTCCTGGCGTTGCGTGCGATTGTCGGAGCTCTTCCACAGCCCGGCGCTCACCAGTTCGCGCAGACTGATCGGGAACTGCCGGTCGAAGGCCTGCTGCTGGACGAGAACGGCGATGCCGCCCAGGCGCGGCACATCCACCTGCACGCGCCCGGCCAGCGGCGCCTGCCAGCCGGCGATGACCTTGAGCAGGCTGCTCTTGCCGCAGCCGTTGTGGCCGATGACGCCGGTCAGGCTGCCGGCGGCCAGGTGCAGGTCCAGCGGTGGCGTCAGCGGCCGGCCGGGCGGCCCCCATTGCAGGGACTGGCAGTGGATCATGGCTGCCCGTCCCAGCGGCTGTGTGCCACCGCATCGTGGGCGTGCAGGCTCTCGGCGTGGATCACCTCCAACGCGAAGCCCTGCACGCCGTTTTGCTGGCGCAGCGCCTGATGCAGGCGGCGGGCGGCATCCTCGCAGAACATCAGGTTCTGGCCGTTGGCCAGGGCGAAGGCCTGCTCGTCGGCGCGCTTGACCGCGGTCTGCAGGGCGGTGCCGAGGGCCGCTTCGGCGGCATCCAGCAGCCGGCGCACCGGCAGGGTCTCGAGGGCCGGGTCGAGGCGCAGCTGCAGACGTGCCTCGCTGCGCTGGCTGTGCGGGGTGGCGAGAATGCCGCTGGAGCTGCCGATCCAGGCGAGGACATCGGCATGGTCGAGCGGTTTGCCGGCGAAATCCTCGACGAACTGCTGCTGGATCAGCTGCCGGGCGAGGGCCGCCGAGCAGGGGCAGGTGGAGGAGTAGCCCAGCGTCAGGCGCAGTTCCACGTGGAGCCCCGCGTCATCCAGGCTGGCAGCGAGCGCCAGCGGATAGCCCTTCCAGCCGGCCAGTGGACTGACCAGCGCCGGGCGCTTGAGCAGCAGTTCGCCGCGCAGCTCGAACCAGGCGCGCCGGGAAAGGCCCTCGTGGCTGGCGAGGAACTGGCGCAGCACGTTCTGCACGGCCGACAGGGTCAGCTCACGCTGTTCCAGGGCCTCCAGCGCCAGGTACAGGCGCGACATGTGTATGCCCCGCGCGCCGGCATCGTCCAGGCTGACCCCGGCATCCACTCGACAATCCAGCGGCTTGCCGTCGAATAGCACGGGCAGGGCGATCTGCTGCATGCCGACGAAGTCCAGGGTCGGCTGCGCCTGGACGCTGGTCTGGGCGGCGATATCGGGAAGGCTGAGAGCGGTCATCGGATTTCCAGGGTGGCTTCGGCTCGTAAATGTTATGTTATAACAAATTAGAGACAACCCTGACGAGTAACCGACGACCATGCTCAGCGAATCCGAACTGCTGGCCATGCCGGCCAGCGACTACATGAACGAGGCGCAGCAGGCGTTCTTCCGCCAGCGCCTGCTCGACCAGCGCAGCGAGCTGCAGCAGCGTATCGGCGACGAATTCGGCGTGTTGCGCGAACTGGAGCCGGTCAGCGATCCGGCCGACCTCGGCAGCGCCGAGGAGCAGCGCCAGTGGCAACTGCGCCTGCTGGAGCGCGAGAAGAAGCTGCTCGACAAGATCGACGAGGCGCTTGAGCGCCTGGCCCGTCACGAGTACGGCTGGTGCAGCGAGACCGGCGAGCCGATCGGCCTGCGCCGCCTGCTGCTGCGCCCCACCGCGACCCTGTGCATCGAGGCCAAGGAGCGTCAGGAACAACGCGAGCGCCATCTCCGTGATACGCGAGGAACCCCCAATGGATAACCGTCTCCCCGTCACCGTGCTGTCCGGCTTCCTGGGCGCCGGCAAGAGCACCCTGCTCAACCACGTGCTGAAGAACCGCGAGGGCCTGCGGGTCGCGGTGATCGTCAACGACATGAGCGAGGTGAACATCGACGCCGCCGCCGTGCAGCAGGGCGTCAGCCTCAGCCGCGGCGAGGAGAAGCTGGTGGAGATGAGCAACGGCTGCATCTGCTGCACCCTGCGGGAGGACCTGCTCGAGGAAGTCGCCCGCCTGGCCGGCGAGGGGCGCTTCGACTACCTGCTGATCGAGTCGACCGGCATCGCCGAGCCGCTGCCGGTGGCCGAGACCTTCACCTTCCGCGACGAGCAGGGGCGCAGCCTGTCCGACCTGGCGCGCCTCGACACCCTGGTCACCGTGGTTGACGGGGTGAATTTCATGCGCGACCTGCAGGCCGCCGAGGCGCTGGGCGAGCGCGGCGAAAGCCTTGGCGAGGACGACGAACGTTCGGTCACCGACCTGCTGATCGACCAGGTGGAGTTTGCCGACGTGATTTTGGTCAGCAAGATCGACCTGATCTCCAGCGCCGAGCGCGAGGAGTTGCTGGCCATCCTCGCGCGCCTCAACCCGCAGGCCGAGGTGCTGCCGATGGTCATGGGCCAGGTCGAGCTTGGCCGAATTCTGAATACCGGTCGATTCGACTTCGAGCGCGCCGCCCAGGCACCCGGCTGGCTCAAGGAGATGCGTGGCGAGCACGTGCCCGAGACCGAGGAATACGGCATCGCCTCGACCGCCTACCAGGCGCGCCGGCCCTTCCATCCCGGGCGCTTCTTCGCCTTCCTCAACCGCCCCTGGGACAACGGCCGGCTGTTGCGCTCCAAGGGCTGGTTCTGGCTGGCCAGCAAGTACCAGGACGCGGGCAACTGGTCGCAGGCCGGCGGCCTGATGCGCCATGGCTATGCCGGGCGCTGGTGGCGGTTCGTGCCCAAGGCCCAGTGGCCGCAGGATGAGGACGGGCTGCGCGCGGTGATGGCCAAGTGGGACCCCGCCGTCGGCGACTGCCGCCAGGAGCTGGTGTTCATCGGCCAGCACATCGATTTCGAGCGCCTGCACGCCGGGCTGGATGCCTGCCTGCTCGACGATGCCGAGATGGCCCTCGGCAAGGACGGCTGGCAGGCGCTGGAGGATCCCTTCGGCGCCTGGGTGGAAGTCGAGGAGAACGCCTGATGGCGGAATTCCAGCTGGTTCCCTGGCCGCGCCAACTGTGCGGCGACGATGCCGAGGTGCTCGCCGAGGTGCTGCACGACGGCATCAACCTGGCGATCTGGCAGCGCGAACTGAACCCCGAGCTGGCCGGCTTCGCCGCCGCCCTGCTGGCGCGCGGCACGCCGCTGGCCGACTCGCTGAGCATCGAGCTGGGTGACGACGACGGCGACGAACCTGAGCTGAGCGGTCTGGCCGGCGAATGCGCCGAGCTGCCCGGGTATGCCGCCTTCGTCGCCGATGTCGCCTGGCTGGTGCGCGCCTATGCCTGCCTGCTCGAGGCGCGCCGGGTCGGTGTGCGCCTGCGCGTGCTGGACAAGGCGATGTGCCCGCGCTTCCACGTCGACCGCGTGCCGCTGCGTCTGGTCACCACCTATGCCGGGCCGGGCAGCCAGTGGCTGGCCGAGGGCGACCTGCCGCGCCACCGGCTCGCCGATCCCTCCTGCGCACCGGACGAGGTGGCGGTGCGCAGCATGGAACCCGGCCACGTCGCGCTGCTCAAGGGCGAGCGCTGGGAGGGCAACGAACATACCGCCATCGTCCACCGCTCGCCCATGCTGGCCGCGGGTGAGCGGCGTCTGCTGCTCACCCTCGACTGGCTGGAGTGATTCAGGGCGTGCGCCACTGCCCGGCGCTCTGCTGCTCGCAGAACGGCTTGAGGATGCGCGCGTCGCTGGCCACGCCGTAGTAGTAGATGTCCTGGCGGTAGGCGGCGTTGCCGGCCTGGGCGCCGCTGCACACGCCGTAGGCGCCTTCCGGGCACTGCTCGACGAACTCCACACGGATTTCCTGATCCTTCAGCTTGGGCTGGCAGAAGCCGTCGCGGAACAGGCCCTTGGGGATGCTGACGTTCTGCTGGCAGAGCTGCACGGCCACTCCCTTGCCCTGGCTGTGCACCACGCAGGCCTCGGCCAGCGCCGGCAACGGCAGGACGGCGAGCAGGATGGGCAGGATCTGGCGCATGGTCGGGCTCCGGGAGGCTGGGCGCGCGCAGTTTACCCGGCGTCGGCCGCGCTGGCGCGGGCGGCCATCGCGCTTTGCCGGCAATCCGGCGAGAATGACTCTCCGATGATCTTGTCCACAGGCCTGCACAGCTTTTCCCCAGGCTTATCCACAGGCGACCCATGCTCAAGCACATTCCCACCCATCTGATCGCCGGCCCGCTCGGCGCCGGCAAGACCACCCTGATCCGCGAGCTGCTGGCGCAGAAGCCGGAGGACGAGCGCTGGGCGATCCTGATCAACGAGTTCGGCCAGGTCGGCCTGGATGCCGCCCTGCTGACCACCGGCGAGGACGGCATCGCCCTCGGCGAGGTGGCCGGTGGCTGCCTGTGCTGCGTCAACGGCGCGCCCTTCCAGGTCGGCCTCGGCCGCCTGCTGCGCCAGGCGCGCCCGGACCGCCTGCTGATCGAGCCGTCCGGCCTCGGCCATCCGGCCGAGCTGCTGCGCCAGCTGCAGGATGAACCGTGGCGCGAGGTGCTCGCCGTGCAGCCCAGTGTGGTGGTGCTGGATGCCGCCGCCTTGGCCGCCGGTCGCCCGCTGCCGGCGGCGCAGCAGGCCGCGCTGGGCGCGGCCGGGCTGCTGCTGCTGAACAAGAGCGAGAGCCTCGACGCCACCGCCCGCGCCCTGCTCGCCGCCCAGCTGCCGGCGCGGCCGCTGCTGTGGACCAGCCAGGGCCGTCTGCCGCTCAGCGAGCTGCCGGGCATCGGTACGCACGCGCAGCCGGGTAGCGAAGAGAGCAAGTTGCCCACAGGCGCGGGCAGCCTGCCGGCACTGTGGAGCGACCCGACGCTGCCGATCTGCCAGATCCATGCAGAAGCTGGCGGCTGGAGCGTCGGCTGGCGCTGGCACCCGAGCCAGCGTTTCGACCGCGACCAGGTCGCGCAGTGGCTGGCCGCCCTGCCCTGGCGGCGCGCCAAGCTGGTGCTGCACGGCAAGGACGACGGCTGGCACAGCGCCAACGCGCTGGACGGCGCAGCGCTGGTATGGCGCGCCAGCGAGTGGCGCAGGGACTCGCGGCTGGAGCTGATCTTCGCCGAAGCGCAGGATGCCGCGGCGCTGCAGGCGGGGCTGGCGGCCTGCCGGGTGGCCTGAAACGAAAAAGGCGCCCTGCTCGCGCAGGACGCCTTTCGATCCTAGCCCCGATTACTCCGGCTTCTTCAGCTTCGGATTGGGGAAGAACTGCACGGTCTGCACCTTGGGGTCGGCGGCCTTGGGCTTCAGCGCGCTGGTGTTGACCCGGGTCGGCAGCTCCTTGGGCACCGAGTTGCCGCGGGCGTCGAGGGTGTCGGCATAGCCGCAGGCCACGCACTGGCGGTTCGGCGTGCCGTCCTCGTCCCACATCTGGATGGTGTCCATCGCCTCGCAGGCCGGGCACACCGCGCCGGCGATGAAGCGTTTCACCGGCGCGTTCAGGTTGTACTCGCTCATGCCGCCTCCTCGCTCAGGCCGCTGTGGCGCAGCAGCGCGTCGATCGACGGCTCGCGGCCGCGGAAGTCGACGAACAGCTGCATGGCTTCCTGCGAGCCGCCGCGGGCGAGGATCGCCTCGCGGAAGGCGCGGCCGGTGGCCGGGTTGAGCACGCCCTCCTCCTCGAACCTGGCGAAGGCATCGGCGGACAGCACCTCGGCCCACTTGTAGCTGTAGTAGCCGGCCGCGTAGCCGCCGGCGAAGATGTGCGCGAAGCTGTTGGCGAAACGGTTCCAGCGCGGCGGCTGGAACACCGACACCTCGTCGCGGATCGTCTGCAGCACCTCGAGCACGCCGCGGCCGTCGCCGTGGGTGGCGTGCAGCTCGAAGTCGAACAGCGAGAACTCCAGCTGGCGCAGCAGCATCAGCCCGGACTGGAAGTTCTTCGCCGCCAGCATCCTGTCCAGCAGCTCCTGCGGCAGCGGCTCGCCGCTCTCGAAGTGGCCGGAGATCAGCGCCAGGCCTTCCGGCTCCCAGCACCAGTTCTCCATGAACTGGCTGGGCAGCTCCACCGCGTCCCAGGCCACGCCGTTGATGCCCGACACGCCGGCATAGTCGACGCGGGTCAGCAGGTGGTGCAGGCCGTGGCCGAACTCGTGGAACAGGGTGGTGACCTCGTCGTGGGTCAGCAGCGCCGGCTTGCCGGGCGCGGCAGGCGTGAAGTTGCACACCAGGTTGGCCACCGGACTGATGCGCTCGCCGGCGCTGTTGCGCCAGTGGTCGCGGGCGCCGTCCATCCAGGCGCCGCCGCGCTTGTTGGCGCGGGCATAGAGGTCGAAGAAGAAGCGCCCGACCTGCGCGCCGTTTTCCGTGATCTCGAACAGGCGCACGTCCGGGTGCCAGCTGTCGAAGTCCTTGAGTTCCTCGATCTGGATGCCGTACAGGCGCTCGACGATGGCGAACAGGCCGGACAGCACCTTGTCGATCGGGAACCAGGCGCGCACCTGCTCCTGGGAAATCTCGTAGCGCTGGTGGCGCAGCTTCTCGCTGAAGTAGCCGACGTCCCAGCTGGCCAGATCAGCCACGCCGCGCTCGGCGGCGAAGGCGCGCAGTTCGGCGAGATCCTGCTCGGCGAACGGCTTGCCGCGTACGGCCAGGTCGCGCAGGAAGCCGAGCACCTGCTCGGTGGACTCGGCCATCTTGGTGGCCAGCGACAGCTCGCCGTAGTGCTGGAAGCCCAGCAGCCGGGCCAGCTCCTGGCGCAGGTCGAGGATCTCGGCCATCAGCGGGCCATTGTCGTGCTGGCCGGCGTTGGGGCCTTGGTCGGAGGCGCGGGTGGCGTAGGCGGTGTACACCTCCTCGCGCAGGGCACGGTCGTCGGCGTAGGTCATCACCGCGTAGTAGCTGGGGAACTCCAGGGTCACCAGCCAGCCGTCGAGCCCCTTGGCCTGCGCGGCCTGCTGCATCTGCGCGCGCGCCGACTCCGGCAGGCCGGCCAGCTGCGCCTCGTCGGTGATCTGCTTGGTCCAGGCCTGGGTGGCGTCGAGCAGCTGGTTGGAGAAGCGGCTGGACAGCTCGGAGAGCTTCATCTGGATCGCGCCGTAGCGCTGCTGCTCGGCTTCCGGCAGGTCGATGCCCGACAGGTGGAAGTCGCGCAGGGTGTGCTTGAGGATGGTCTGCTGGGCGACCTCGAAGCCGGCCGCCGCCGGGCTGGCGGCCAGGGCGTGCCAGGCGTCGTAGAGGGCGCGGTTCTGGCCCAGCTCGGTGTAGTAGGCCGACAGCTTGGGCAGGCAGGCCTCGTAGGCGGCGCGCAGTTCGGCGCTGTTGCACACGGCGTTGAGATGGCTGACCGGGCTCCAGGCGCGGCCCAGGCGCGCGTTCAGCTCGTCCAGCGCCAGCACCAGGCCGTTCCAGTCGGGATTGACGCCCTGGGTTTCCAGGATGCGCGCGATGGCGGCGCGGTTGTCTTCGAGGATCCGGTCGACGGCCGGCTCGACGTGCTCGGGGCGGATCGCCGAGTAGGGCGGCAGGTCGAAGTCTTGCAGCAGGGGATTGTTGGCAGTCACGGCGTTTGACCCTGGGTCGGAAGAATCACGGATCATGTTAATGACAAATGCCCGAGCGCGCAGCTCGGGCGCGGCTATCGGGGTGATCGGGGGATGGCATGCCTGTCGCCAGTTCGCCCCGTGCATGCTAAGTAGAAGGCCACGACAACTCACCAGGAGCCTTTCCATGACCATCCGCACCTACCAGGGCCATGCCCCGCAGCTCGGCGCGCGCGCCTTCGTCGATCCCAGCGCCGTGGTGATCGGCGACGTGGTGCTGGGCGACGACTGCTCGGTGTGGCCGCTGGCGGTGATCCGCGGCGACATGCACCGCATCCGCATCGGCGCGCGCACCAGCATCCAGGACGGCAGCGTGCTGCACATCACCCACGCCGGGCCGTTCAACCCGGACGGCTACCCGCTGGAGATCGGCGAGGACGTCACCGTTGGCCACAAGGTGACCCTGCACGGCTGCACCATCGGCAGCCGCGTGCTGGTCGGCATGGGCGCCATCGTCATGGACGGCGCGGTGGTCGAGGACGAGGTGGTGATCGGCGCCGGCAGCCTGGTGCCGCCGGGCAAGAAACTGGAGAGCGGCTACCTGTACGTCGGCAGCCCGGTGAAGCAGGCCCGCCCGCTCTCCGACAAGGAGCGCGCCTTCTTCACCTACAGCGCGGTCAACTACGTGAAGCTCAAGGACCTGCATCTGCTGGAGGGCTATGGCGGCTGAGTTCGCTATCGGTCCATCCGTCGGCGTAGGGTGCGCCGTGTGCACCGGGCGCAGGCGCTGATGGTGCGCACGGCGCACCCTACGGATGAGGACTCAGCGATTCACGTCCACCACCACCCGCCCGCGCACCCGCCCGGCGAGCAGTTCACCGGCGACCGGGATGGCTTCCTCCAGACCGATGGTGCGGGTGATCGGCGCCAACAGGCTCTTGTCCAGATCACGGGCCAGGCGGCTCCAGGCCTCGAGGCGGTCGGCGCGCGGGCGCATCACGCTGTCGATGCCGGCCAGGGTCACCCCGCGCAGGATGAACGGCGCCACCGTGGCCGGGAACTCCATGCCCTGGGCCAGGCCGCAGGCGGCCACGCAGCCGCCGTAGCGGGTGGACGCGCAGACGTTGGCCAGGGTGTGACTGCCCACCGAATCGATGGCGCCGGCCCAGCGCTCGCGGCCCAGCGGGCGGCCCGGCTCGCTGAGGCTGCCGCGCTCGATGATCTCGGCGGCGCCGAGGGCCTTCAGGTAGTCTGCCTCCTCGGGGCGGCCGGTAGACGCCACCACCCGGTAGCCCAGCCTGGCCAGCAGGGCGACGGCGAAGCTGCCCACCCCGCCGCTGGCGCCGGTGACCAGCACCTCGCCCTGCTCGGGCGTCACCCCGTGGCGCTCCAGGGCCAGCACCGAAAGCATCGCGGTGTAGCCGGCGGTACCCACCGCCATCGCCTCGGCGGCGCTGAAGCCCTGCGGCAGCGGGATCAGCCAGTCGCCCCTGAGGCGCGCCTGCTGGGCCAGGCCGCCCCAGTGCGTCTCGCCGACGCCCCAGCCGTTGAGCAGCACGGCGTCGCCGGCCTTGAAGTCGGCATGGCTGCTCTCCTCCACCACGCCGGCCAGGTCGATGCCCGGCACCATGGGGAACTGGCGCACCACCGGGCCCTTGCCGGTGATGGCCAGGGCGTCCTTGTAGTTGAGGGTGCTGTGGCTGACGCGCACGCGCACGTCGCCTTCCGGCAACTGGGCCTCGTCGAGCGCCTGCAGGCTGGCGCGGTAGCCGGAGTCGTCCTTGTCGATCAGGATGGCGCGGAACATGGGATCACACCTCTCTGGTTTTAGACTGGTCGTCTAGAAATGGGCGATAAGAAATCAGCGCGGCAGCAGGGCGAGGAAGCCGCGGATGAAGGTCTGCAGCGGCGCGTCGCTCTGCACCAGGCGGGCGCGCAGCACCGCACCTTCCCAGCCGATCCAGAAGAACGCCGCCAGCTCGTCGCAATCCAGCGTCGCCGCCAGGCTGCCTTCGGCCTGGGCGGCGCGCAGGCAGGCGGCCAGGCGCGCCTGCCAGTCGCGCAGCACGCTTTCCAGCTGCTCGCGGAAGCCCTCGGGCAGGCGGGTCACCTCCTGGCCGAGGTTGCCGACCAGGCAGCCGCGGCGGAAGGCGTGGCGGGCCATGCCGGCGCGGGCGTTGGTGACGAAGTCCTCCAGGCGCGCCAGCGGCGGGCGGCTCTCGTCGAGCAGCCAGCGGTCCAGCTTGGCGGCGAAGTAGCCGGCGTAGCGCTCCAGCACGGCGCGGCCGAAGGCCTCCTTGCTGGGAAAGTAGTGGTAGAAGGAGCCCTTGGGCACGCTGACCTGCTTGAGCACCGCGTCGATGCCGGTGACCAGGAAGCCCTGCTCGGTGAGCAGGCGCATGCCGGCGTGCAGTAGCGCCTCGCGGGTCTCGCGCTGGTCGCGGTCGAGCTTGGGCGGGCGGCCGCGGCGCGGCTGGGGGGCGTGAGCTGTCATGCGCCGATTATTGGACCGGTCGTCTTGAAAAATCAACCGGCCGGTTTGGCGGCGAACTTCTCCGGGCGCAGAACCTCCACCTCGGCCAAGTAGCAGATCATCGCGAAGTGGGCGTAGTAGCGCTCCTGCAGGTGGCGGGCGATGCGCTCGGCCAGCTCGCGCTCGCAGAGGATCTCGGCGCGGATGTTGCCGGCGGTGTCCCAGTCGGCGCGGCGCAGACCGTGGGAGCCACGGCCGCGCACGTCGGAGAGGGTCCAGCCGGGTGCGCCGAGCTGTTCGAGATCGGCGACCAGCTTGTGCTCCAGCGCCGCTTCGCAGATCACGGTGAGCAGGGTGGTGTGGGCCATATCAGAGTCCCCAGGCGATCAGTTGCTCGGCCAGCGCCAGGTACAGCGGTATGCCGATCAGGATGTTGAACGGGAAGGTGATCCCCAGCGCGGCGGTCAGCGACAGCGACGGGTTGGCCTCGGGCAGGGCCAGGCGCATGGCCGCCGGCACGGCGATGTAGGACGCCGAGGCGGCCAGGGTGGCGAGCATCGCCGTGCCGCCCAGCGACAGGCCCATCAGCCGCGCCAGCAGGGCGCCGATCAGCGCGCCGAGCAGCGGCATGCACAGGGCGAAGGCGGCCAGGCGCACGCCGTACTGGCGCAGCGAGCCGAGCTGGCCGGAGGCGATCAGGCCCATCTCCAGCAGGAAGAACGCCAGCACCGGCTTGAACATGCCGGTGTACAGCGGCTCCAGCGGCTTGATCGCCTCCTTGCCGGCCAGCGCGCCGATCACCAGGCCGCCGAGCAGCAGCATGATGCTCTTGCCGAGGAAGATCTCGCGGCCCAGCTCCTTCCAGTGGGTGTCGCGCGAGATGCCCTTGGCCAGCAGGATGCCGACCAGGATCGCCGGGATCTCGAGGATCGCCACGAACAGCGGCATGTAGCTCTCGAAGAAGATCTGCCGCGAGGCCAGGTAGGCGACCACCACGGCGAAGGTGCCGGCGCTCACCGAGCCGTAGTGTGCGGCGACGCTGGCGGCGTTGACGCGATCGAAGCGCAGGGCGCGCAGCAGGCCGAAGGCCAGCAGCGGCAGGGTGATGCCCAGGCCCAGCACCAGCGCGGACTGGGCGAGCAGCGCCGGACTGGCCTGCTCGGCCAGCTCCACGCCGCCGTGCAGGCCGATGGCCAGCAGCAGGATGATGGACAGGGTTTCGTAGAGCGCCGGCGGCAGCTTCAGTTCGCTCTTCAGCAGGCCCGCGGTCAGGCCGAAGACGAAGAACAGCACGACGGGGTCGAGACTCATCGGTCCTCCTCGATAGTTCAGGCAAAAAAAAGGTTCATCGCATTTTCCCGGGGAAGGCGGCCTTGATTTTCAGGAAAAAGTAATCGGCGTCCCTGAAGCCATAGGCCATGCGCTTGATCACCTTGATCCGGTTGTTCACCCCCTCCAGCAGGCTGGTG